>CAZRXE010000879.1:0-10780 GCA_964603695.1 uncultured Heliomicrobium sp. | reverse complement strand
GCGCAATTCGGGATGTTTGCGCAGTTGAGAGAGAGAGATTTCCAGAACTTCGGTGCGTCCCATCAGTGTGCAGGTCTGTTCCCAATTGCTGTCGCGGGTGATGGCTTCAACGCCGAAACAATGCGACGGACCGTAGTAGGCTTCCGGAGCTTTGGCATTCCAGTTGTCGTGGGTGTTTTCCTGCGGAGTCAATTGGCGCGTCACTTTCATCGGCGTCAGTCGCGCCCAGCCGGCTTTCAGTACGTACAGGCTTCTGACCGGATCACCTCCGCGAAACAGCACGTGGTTTTTGCCGTAAACCTTGAATTGGGAAATGGCTTCGAGCTGGCTGATGGCTTCCTTGCTCAGTTGGGTGGAAGCGCCTATGTCCTGAATGGTCGTTGCGCGCCCATTGCGGCGGTACGTCGAATCCAGTACTTCGCCGAATTTCGGCAGCTTGCGTAATAAGCGCAGTGCCGGGCGAAAGACTTCCATAATCTGCACCGGCTGGTCTTTCGGCGCGCGAATCGTCGCCGTACGCGGCACGCCCGCCAGCACGGACATTTCGCCGAACTGCACGCCGGCGGGAATTTCCGCCACTTTGGTGCGGCCTTCGTCAAACAGCACGTCGGCCTTGCCGTCCACGACGATGTAAAAAGAATTGCCGCCCCAATCACCTTCCTTCACGATTTCTTCGCCGGGCGCGTAATTCAGTAGTTTCACGTAAGGGCCGACCCGTTTGCCGTTGTAATTGCGGCCATAGACGATCACTTCCAGATCAAGTTCGTAATCGTAATGCCCGTCATGTTGCGCGGTTAGATCGGCAATCGCGCCAATGCTCTCGATGGCGGAAAGCACATCACTATGCTTGGTAATCTCTTGAGGCATAAGGTTTCAGTGACAAAATCAAATTGTGGAATTGAATGGATACGATGCGAAAAACGACTGCGCATTTTTATAGACCAAGTCCGACTTAGTCAATCAAATCGCCGAGGCAAATCGCCGAGGAAATAAATTATCGCGAGATTGACATTATGAACATGGAAAAGATTGAAGTCTGTCACACATTCCAGGAGATCATTCAATGAAACAAAAACTGTTTGCGACGCTGTTTTCCTCAATCGTCTGGGCGATGCTGTCGTTGTCGGTGTTTGCACAGACCAGGCTCGGCCCCAAAGACGGCGCGGAATTGCCCGCCGTTGATTTGAATCGAATTAAACCCGGCGAGGCCGCGCCGGATTTCACGTTGGAAGACCAGGACGGCAAGGCCGTGACGCTGTCCGATTATCGCGGCAAGAAAACTGTGGTGCTGGTGTTTTATCGCGGCTATTGGTGACCGTGGTGCGCTGAACAGCTTGGAAAGCTGAAATCGCTACTCGAAGAAAAGTACCAGGATAAAGTCGAAATTCTGGCCGTCAGCGTTGATCCGCACGACAAAGCCTTGTTTTTGCGCGACAAGCTGAAAGACAAACCCGGCTTTAATTTCCCGCTGCTGTCGGACGCAGACCATCGCGTGATTGACCGTTACGGATTGCTCAATGACAAATCCCGCCGCCCGATTCCGCATCCGGCGACTTACGTGATTGACCGCAAAGGCATTGTCCAATGGAAGTTCATCGAAGTGGATTACAAAATCCGTCCGTCGAACGAAGACGTGCTGACACAAGTGAAGAAAATAGAAAAATAGTGCTGGGTACGCGGGCATTCTGCTCGCCGGTCGAACCGGGAGGTTCGGCTACTTCAAAGAGAGGTTTAGAGTATGAAAAAAACTCCGCTTGGCCTTTTTGGCGCACTGTTTTGCGCCGTGTTGATGCTGCTTTCCGTCCATCCCGCCGTGCAGGCTCAAACCGATTGGCAATGGCGCAACCTGACGCCGTCCAATGGCCCCGCACCCGAAGCTCGTCGCGACGGCGAAATGATTTACGATCCGGTCGGCAAACGTCTGATTCTATTCGGCGGCAACACCGACGCCGGATTGAGTACTGACACCTGGGCGTTTGATTTGAGCGCCAAGACCTGGACAAAGCTGGCCACGACCGGCACTCCGCCTGCGGGAAGGTTCGGATTCGACGCCGTTTATGATCCGGTCGGCCATCAAATGGTGATTTACAACGGTCAGGGTGCCGGCTTTTTCAACGACACCTGGACGCTGAATCTAACGACGCTGGTCTGGAAAGACGTTTCGCCTGCCGCCGACAGCGCGCGACCGAAACGGCGTTACGGTTCGGCGGCGGTATTCGATCCGCAAACGCGCAGCATGGTTTCGTTCGCCGGTTTCACGTCCGAAGCCGGGCGCTTTCAAGACACGCAAAGTTTCGGGTTGGCGGCCAATGCCTGGACGGATTGGACGCCTTCGACCAGCAAACCGCAGGTGCGTTGTTTGTTGACCGCGGCTTTCGATGCCGCCAACCGTCGGATGATTATTTACGCCGGACAGCGCAGCGGCGCGCTGGATGACATTTGGTCTTTTGATCTGGCGACGCGGCAATGGACAAACCTGACGCCCGCGCAACGTCCGCAAGGCCGCTTTTGGTCAACGAGCTTCGTCAACAAAGCCGGGCGCTTCGTGATTTTCGGCGGTTCGGGCGCGGGCAATTTCAACGATACCTGGGAATTCGACCTGACTGCGCGGCAATGGACGCGGCTGGAAATTCCGAATCCGCCCTCGGCGCGCAACGCGATGATGGGCGCTTACTTTGCCGAGGAAGACCGCTTTTTCATTTTTGGCGGCACCGGCAACTCAGGCAATCTGAACGATGTTTGGGAGTTGAGCCGGAAGACCGTTCCGAGTGTGACGACGGTTTCCGCCGCAGGCTTCACCGGCGCGGCGCTCGCGCCGGAATCTATTGTGGCGAGTTTCGGCGCGAATCTGGCGACCGCCACGCAAATCGCCACGACGACGCCTTTGCCGACCACGCTGGCCGGAACCAGCGTCAAAGTCCGCGACAGCGCGGGCGCGGAACGCACGGCCTCGCTGTTTTTCGTTTCGCCGACGCAACTCAACTTCCTGATGCCGGGCAATCTCGCAGCGGGCGCGGCGACTGTGACGGTGACAAGCAGCGATGGTTCGACGGCGGCGGGAACGGTGCAAATTGCCAATGTCGCGCCGAGTTTGTTTTCCGCCAATTCCAGCGGGCAGGGCGTGGCCGCCGCCATCGCTTTGCGCGTGCGCGCCAACGGTTCGCAAACGACCGAAGCCGTAGCCGCCTGGGACGCCACGCAAAGCCGCTTCGTCGCCGCACCGATTGATCTGGGCGGTGAGAGTGAGCAGGTCTATTTGATACTGTTCGGAACCGGATTGCGTTTTCGCAGCGCCTTATCCGGCGTCGCGGCGCAAATCGGCGGCGCAAATGCGTTGGTCACTTACGCCGGCGCGCAAAACGAATTTGCCGGACTCGATCAACTCAATCTGCTGTTACCGCGCTCGCTGGCGGGACGCGGCGAAGTTGATCTGACAGTGACCGTGGACGGCAAACCGGCCAACACGGTGAGAGTCAACATCAGGTAGGCTTAATGCTTCTTTGCGGTCGGAGCGCGGACAAGATGTTCGCGCTCCGACCGTCGGTTTCAAATGGTGAGGACTTCCACCTTCGGGGCAACGGCGGATTTCGGAATCAGCGCCGGCCAGTAAGCAATCACTTCTTCCACTTTCGGGCGACCTCCGCCAAAGCCCGTCACCGTCGGCGGGCCGCTCAAAGCCAGCGGCGCGATTTCCTTGGTGAAGCGATCCACCGCATTTTTATCTTTCGACCGCACGCCGATGCGCAACATGACTTCGGCCAGATCCGGCGAAGGTTCGCCGTTCAAGCCTTCGTGCGTGGCATTGACGCCGATGAATTGCGACAGCATTTCATCGAACTTCAAGCCGATGGAATCAAGTCTTCTGCGTAATGTGGCGTCGGCGACTTTGGCTTTGGCGTAAGCGTCCGGCCAGGCATAAATCAATCCGCCCAGAGCTTTGAATCCGTCCGCGAAACTGATTGAGACTTTGTAAAACTCCGTGGCCGGATTGCCTTTAATGCCGGAAACGCGGACGCGATTTTCGCCGTCGTCGGCCAGATTGACCGTCGTGAAATCGGCGACGCAATCCGGCGTGATGTAATTTTTCGGATCGCCCATCTCATACATCAACTGTTCGGTGACCGTGGGCACGCTGACGCGCCCGCCCGTGCCGGCGTGCTTGGTGACGGCGAAACTGCCGTCTTCATTGGCTTCGACAATCGGATAGCCGATGTTCCAGAAATCGGGAATCGTCTGCCAATCCACCTGACAATTGCCGCCTGTGGTTTGCGCACCGCATTCGATGATGTGACCGGCGATGGTTCCGGCGGACAAACGATCCCAGTCATCCAACGACCAACCAAATTCGTGAATCATCGGGCCTAAAGTCAAACCGGTGTCGGTGCAACGTCCGGTGACGATGATCTGCGCTCCTTGCGCCAGAGCTTCGGCAATCGGAGCCGCGCCGAAATACACATTGGCGCTGGCCACACGGTCGCGAATGGTTGAAAGCGGTTCGCCGGTTTCCATGTTTTCCAGCGGAATGTCTTTGGCGATGAATTCGTCCAGTCTGTCCATGATGTCGTCGCCCGCAACCACGCCGACTTTGACCTGACCGGACAGGCCGAGTTTTTTGACGACTTCAGCCAATCCCGCGACGCAGGCTTGCGGATTGACGCCGCCCGCGTTGGCCACGATCTTGATGTTTTCGGCCAGACACTTGGGCAACGTGCGCGCCACAATGCTCAGAAAGTCCCGCGCGTATCCGGCGTTCGGATCGCGCGCGCGCATCTTTTGCATGATGGACATGGTGATTTCGGCCAGATAATCCAGCGTCAGGTAATCAATCCCGCCGCGTTCGACCAATCGAACCGGCGCTTCCAGCCAATCGCCCCAGTAGCCTTGCCCGTTGGCAATGCGAATCGTTTTTCCCGCTTCAGACATGGTTTGCTTCTCCCTTGAATGGTGATGGGTTCCTTGTGACGGACGCGGGCATTTAACCCTTCGACGGCGCGGACTGCAACATTTGCGCTTCAACCGGCGAAAAGCGCGCCGAATTCCTTGCTTTTCCGAAGTCGTCCAGTAGCATAGCGCGCCATGCTCACAACCAAATCGCTCCTTTTTCTCGCACTCGGTGTGTTTGCGGCGTTTTACTTGTTCAACCTGGTTTCCGTCGTTATTCGGAACCGGGAAGGCGAAGGCGCATTACACACATTGATTGGTTTCGTCACTAACTTCTTCGACACCTTGGGAATCGGTTCGTTCGCCACCACGACTTCGATGTACAAGTCGTTGAAGCTGGTGAAAGACGAATTGTTGCCGGGGACTCTCAATGTCGGTCATACGCTGCCCACCATCACGCAGGCTTTCATTTATATCGCCATCGTCGAGGTCGAAATGACCACGCTGATTGCGCTGATTGCGGCATCGGTGCTGGGAATGTGGTTGGGCGCGGGCTTTGTTTCGCGATTGCCGCGCCGCACCATCCAAATCGGCATGGGCGTTGCGTTGATCGTGGCCGCTGGGTTGATGTTGATGACCATCTACAACAAAAGCGCCGGCGGTGGTACGGACATGGGTTTGCATGGCCTGAAACTGGCGATTGGCGTGATCGGCAATTTTACGCTCGGCGCGCTGATGTCGCTCGGCATAGGTTTGTACGGCCCTTGTTTGATTATGATTAGTTTGCTCGGCATGGACCCGAAAGCCGCCTTTCCAATCATGATGGGTTCGTGTGCGTTCCTGATGCCGGTGGGCAGCACGCAGTTCATTCAAAAGCGTACTTTCGACCTGAAAGCCGCGCTGGGATTGGCGCTGGGCGGTATTCCGGCGGCCATTATTGCAGCCAAAATCGTCAAGGAAATGGACTTGCGATACGTGCGTTGGCTGGTTGTGGTCGTCGTTGTTTACACGGCGTTTACCTTGTTGTATTCGGCCATGACTGAAAGCAAAACCCAAAAGGGATGAGAGTCTCCGGCGGAGATGCATTGCCTCAGCCGCGAATCACCGTGATGGCGCGACCTGCCGGAGACGTGGCGGTTTCAGTGGTGGTGCGTTCGCTGATGTCAGGCAGGCCGCTGCGCTGATCGAAAATCACCAGCCAGCCGGTGTCGAGTTCCAAGCCGTTCAAATATTCGTCCAGTTGCTCCAACCCCGCGCTGAGCGGATCGGGTTTGCCGTCGCGCCAAACTTTCAATTCCAGGCCGATTTTGACTTGCCCATAACGCAGGCACACATCCATTCGCCTCGTGCCGATGGCGTATTCGCGTTCAAGCGAGCCGCCGCCGTTCACCACTCGATGCAAAAACGCCATCAGCACAATGTGCGGCACGATTTCGTGGTAATGCACGCTTTGCAGCAAGGGCTGACCGTGCTGCCGCCAGAAGGAAAGAAATGCCGCAAGCAGCTTTTCAGGATTCATTGTGCCGTCGGCATTCAGCCAGACAGACTGCGTCAACCGAATCGAAGCGCGCGTGACGAACGAAAGCATGGTCGGAATGGTTTCTCCGTAAATCGGATTGGCAATCACCAGATTGCCTCGTTCATCGTCTCTCACCAATCCAAGATCGCGCACAAACCGCAGGTCATCCATCGGCAAATCGGTTAAATCATTCCCCGCCAACAGCGGCTCGATAATGTGGCGAATGCGCGGTTCATACAAACGCTCACTCAAACTATCCAAATGCGTTTCCTGCCGTTCGATCAGAATGTCTTTCGACCGTTCGATTTCTTTGATGGTGATGGGTTGCGTCAGGTCCGGTTGCAACTCTTCGACCGCCACTTTCGCCAGCGCATTTGCCAGATAAGGCTGGCCTTGCGTCAGATGAAAGGCGCGCGCGACGGCTTCATCGGTGAATGCTTGTCCGGTTTCCGTCGTGTGCTGACGGTAAAGCGTGGCGACTTCCTCCGCCGTGAAATTGCCTATGGTCAGCGAACGCGCCTTGATGTTGAAAGGGCTGGAGGTGTTCAGCCGTTCACTGCCGCCGGATTTCACTTTGTAATCGCGCACATCGCGCAACCCGATCAATGCCAACGACCACGGAAAGCCTTGCGGGCGATTGACGAAACCGTTTCGTAATTGCCGCAGCGAGGAAATCAACGCGCCGTTTTCCAGCGCGTCTATTTCGTCCAGAAACACCACCAGCGGACGCGGCGAATTCTGCGCCCAGATTTTCAGCGCGGTGAAAATACGCTCGCCGGCTTGCGTTTGCGGCCAGGCCGGTGGCTGTAATTCGGCGGGCAGCCAGGCTTCGGCATTGCCGCGCCAAGCGCCCAAAATGGCCAGCTCCGCCGCTCCGATGTCGTCGTTGAACGCCGCCCCGACTTCCATTGAAACCAGCAAGCCGGTGTAGCGCCCTTCGCGCGTCAGTTCCTGCGCCAATTGCAGCATCATCGTCGTCTTGCCGACCTGACGAGGCGCGTGAATGACGAAGTAAGTTTGCTGGTCAATCAATCGCCGCAATTCCGGCAAACGATGCGCCGCCGGCAGCATGTAATGAATCTCCGGTTTGCATGGCCCTGTAGTGTTGAAATACTTCATTGTTCCGTCCTCGAATTTCGATTGCGCGAGCAAGTCGGCATTGTCCTGCATCAAGCCGTCTTCATTCCAGCCACATCTTCCAAGCCCATTTCCTTGATGAGCTGTTCGCGCAGCACGAATTTCTGCACCTTGCCGCTGGCGGTCAGCGGAAAGGTTTCGACGAAGCGGAACACTTTCGGCACTTTGTGGCGGGCGATGTTGGCTTTGCAATGTTCGCGCAGTTCGTCTTCAGTCAGGGTTTCGCCGGGTTTCAGACGCAGCAAGGCGCAGACTTCTTCGCCCATAAAAGCATCGGGAATGCCGATGATTTGGGCTTCGGCAATGCTCGGATGGCGCATCAGGAAGGCTTCGATTTCCGCCGGGTAAATGTTTTCGCCGCCGCGAATAATCATGTCTTTGACGCGCCCGACGATATTGATGTAACCGTCGGCGCGCATCACGGCCAGATCGCCCGAATGCAGCCAGCCGTCGGCGTCGAGCGTTTCCGCCGTCTTGTCAGGCATGTTGTAGTAGCCGGCCATGTTCGAAAAGCCCTTCGTCCACAATTCGCCGGATTCGCCGCAGCGGCAGGTTTCGCCCGTTGCCGGGTTCACGACTTTGATCGAGGTGTGCGGGATCGGCAGGCCGACGGTGGCGGCTTTCAGCTCGAAACTATCCGTGTAAAACGATTGCGTCACCGCGCCGCAGGTTTCCGTCATGCCGAAGACAATCGAACAATCCGCGCCGATGCGTTCTTTGATTTGTTCCATCACCACCACCGGGACGGGCGTCGCGCCGGTGAAGATCGAACGCACGCCGGCCAGATCGAATTCGGCAAAGCGCGGATGATTGAGCATCGCCACCAGCATTGTCGGCACGGCAAAGGTGAACGAGCCTTTTTCCTCCTCGAACAGTTCCAGGTGTTTGACCGGATCGAAGGCAATCAGCGGAATCAAGGTACAGCCCAAAAACGTCGCGTAAATGATTCCACCCAAACTGCCCGCGATGTGAAAGAACGGCATCGCCGTCACGTAACGTTCGGTCGCGCGCAAATCGCCGCGCGTGGTGGCCACGTGCGATTGGTTGATTAAATTGTAATGCGTCAACATCACGCCTTTCGGAAAGCCAGTCGTGCCGCTGGTGAATTGAATTTGCGCGACATCGTGCGGGCTGACGCCGCGCTGTCTGGCCGACAAAGCTTCGTCGGAGATCTGATCGGCCAGCGCCAAAACTTGCGAATACGGCATCACGCCCGGCTTCGCGTCCTTGCCGATCAGCACAACCCGTTTCAGCTTCGGCAGCTTCTCGCTTTGCAGCTCCTGTTTGGCCGGATCGCTCAAGTCTTTCAATTCCGGCGCGGCGGCATAAACCGAATCCAGATAGGAATTGCCGCGTAATTCTTCGATCAAAAACAATGCCTTGATGTCGCCTTGCCGCAGTACGTATTCGATTTCCGCCGCGCGGTAATTGGTGTTGACCGTCACCAGCACGCCGCCGATTTTGGCCAACGCCATTTCCAAAAAGACCCACTCCGGCACGTTCGTCGCCCAAACGGCAACGTGATCGCCTTTTTCAATGCCCAGGGCCATCAAACCTTTGGCCAGTTGATTGACCGTGTCGCGGTATTGCCAATAGGTCAGCCGCAGGTTCAGCCCGAATTCAGGATAGTTGTAAACCAGTGCTTCCTTGTCCGGCAGTTCGTCCGCGCGCTGATCCAGCAAATCGCCGACGGTCAGATCAATCAGTCCAATGCCGAATTCCTCAGCGTGCCAATGCGCCAAATCTTCTTTGATTGCCATAGTTTCTCCAGGTTGCCAGGTTGTAGGTTGTAGGTTGCAGGCGATAGTCGTGGAAATTCTATCGAATGCCTCTCAAGCTTTTTGAAAGGCCGGTCAACATTTTGCCGACTTCGGCACACTGCTCAAGAATCGGCTCGGCATCTTCCTCCGGGCGGTAGCCCAGCCGTCCGATCAACAGCAAGTGCGTTTCCAATTCTTTCAACGAACCATTCGCGATTGAAAGATGCCGCAGGTAATCTCCCAGGTGATCCCTTCCTTGTCCTTCGGCAATGTTGGCGGGAATTGAAACGGCTGCGCGTTGTACCTGGCTGATCAGACCATAAGTTTCATTTTTAGGCAGGCTGCTGACGAATTTGTAGCATTCAACCACCAGTTCCATTGCTTTCCGCCAAACCAATAGGTCACGGTAACTTTGAATTTTCACAAGCTTTCCTCCTAGCTGAACTTGTTGCTGAGTTAGTTCCTACTACCACCTGTAACCTACAACCTACAACCTACAACCTACAACCTGAAACCTACAACCCACAACCTACCTTGCCAATGCGTGATATTCGCGGTTCGGGATCATGCCCGTGGCCGAAGCCATGCGATTCGTGAAGTTATACATCGCGGCGATTTCGATCACGTCCCAGACTTCTTCCAACGTCAGGCCGAAGCTTTGCAGATGCGCGATGTCTTGTTCGGAAGCGTTGACCGGCGATTCGGTCAGCAGCGTGGCGAAATCCAGCACGGCTTCCATTTTGGCGTCCAGGCCGGCGCGTTTGTAATCCAGCGTGATGCGGTCGGCCCGGATCGGGTCGCCGAGCGTTTGCCGCAGTGCCGCTCCGTGCGCGACCAGACAGTACAAACAGCCGTTGGCCATCGAAACCGCCACGGCGATCATTTCGCGTTCGGCGGCGTTCAAGTTCGCAGTCGGTTCGTGCAATTGTTTGTAATGCGCAAACCACGCGCTGAAGCGTTCCGGGCGAAAGCTGTAAACCCGAAACACGTTCGGCACGAAACCGACTTTCTCTTTGGCTTTCTTGAACAGACCTTGCAGACTTTCGGGCAGTTGGTCTTCGGCGGGAACGGGAAACCAACTGATCGGCTCTTCGTTTGAGTTCACCTTTCAACCTCCAACAAACAGACCCGGGTACGCATCGCTTCCGCACGCTGGAAACGATGCGTACCCAGGCGATTACAATTTGCACTGTTTGGCGATGATTTCTTTCATGATTTCCGAAGCGCCGCCGCCGATGGTATTCAGCCGTGCATCGCGCCAGGCGCGGCCAATCGGATATTCGGTCGTATACGCGAAGCCGCCCATGATCTGCATGCAGTCGTACATCACTTTTTGATCCAGGTCGCAGCAGAACAGTTTGGCCATGGTGATTTCCTTAACGGCGTTCTCGCCGCGGTTGATTAAATCCAGCGCGCGATAACACAGCCATTTGGCGGCTTCGACGCTGGCCAGATGTTCGGCGAATTTGTGCCGCCAGACCTG
>CAZRXE010000878.1:0-4372 GCA_964603695.1 uncultured Heliomicrobium sp. | reverse complement strand
TGAACATATCGCGCGCTTCGATGGCCGTCCGCATTCCGGCAATGACCACAATGATGAAGGCTAGAATAACGACCGCACCGCCCACAACGCCCATCTCTTCGGCTATGGCGGCGTAAATGAAGTCGGAATCGGCAATCGGCACGCTTTCGGGATAGCCCTTGCCTAGCCCAGCACCCAGCATCCGCCCGTCCGTGATGCCGAACAAGGCTTGCGAAGGTTGATAAGCGTATTTGTTGTACCATTTCTCTTCGTCTGTATTTCCCGGCGCGCGCGGGGCCTCTTTGGCCCACCATTCGTTTTCCTCCACGTTCGGCGCTGTGCCGCCGTGCAGCCACAAATAAAATCGCTGTTTGATGCGATCCGGCACGCCTTCGCTGACGACGTTCTTGACGCGTTCGATGGAAGAAACCTGCGCATCCTCGGTGAAGATGTTGACCACCGTGTTGTAAATGCCCGCCGCGAAAATCGAAGCGACGAGCAAGGCCGCCATCAGCCCGATGGCAATCGTCACCTGCGGCAAACGCCTGACCGCGACGATATACAGCGTCAGGTAAGCGCCCAAAAACACCAGCATCTGCCCGAAATCCTGCAAGGCGAAAAACGGAATGATCGGCAACGCCGCCACCAACAAAAACGGCAACACGAATCGCCACGGCGGAATGCCCCAATGCGTGCGTGAAAGATTGCGGTAATGATCGGCCAGAATGCCCGCGTAACTGAGCAGGAAGGTGATTTTCACAGGCTCCCAGGGCGTGGTGTTGCCCAGCGATTTGCCACGCTCCGAAAGAAAAATGGCGATGAACGCAAACGGCAACGTCGTCACCAATCCCAACAAAAAGCTATGCCGTTGCAGCGCCAGTAAAACGTCGTCCCGGCGCATAAACGCGAACGCCACGGCAAAACCGAACAGCGCCGCCAGCGGAATCAACGAAGACGGCGAAGTGAAAATCCGGCTCAAGGTCCAATACTGCGGCGCGGCGGTTTCGGATGGGGCGTCCGTTTGAAGTTGAAAGTTCGAACTGCCGAACAATGCCTGTTTCTTTTCGGCGTCGTAATACTGATTGATATTTTTGTATTGCTGGATTCTGGCTTTGGCCACGCGCGCCTGCCGCACTGCGGCGCGATTGCCGGCGCTGTATTCCGGGTCGGTGAACAAACGGTACTGAACGAACTGCCCAACGCTGAAAAGCAAAATGGCAACAGTGAACAAGGTTAAATCGCCCGCGTATTTATGCCGCCGCGCCAGCCAGACGAAGACGAAAAAGATCGGCACAAACAGCGCCAGATCGCGCGCCGCCAGCAATACCGAAGGCGAATAACCGCGTGCCGCGCCCGCCCGGTAGATTGCCAGATATGCCAGCGCATCCAACGCCAGCAGCAACAACAGCAACAGCAAATGTGATGAAGGGCGATTTTTCATGCCTGCCAAAGACGACCAACCCAAAAGTTTTGTTCGGAGGTTTTGAACCGCGCGCATCATAAGCTGCCCCGGAAACCGCAAACAACTCTTCCCGCGCCGGTTGAGAAATTTCTCCCGTGGGTCTTTGCCGGTTCCGCTGCTTTGGGCGAAACTGAACAACAATTCTTCAACAGCGAAGACTGACTGACTTACAAACAAATGAATTCTCCTATTGCCGAATATACTGAACGAATCGAAGCGCGCCGCGCCGCGCTGGCCTTGAAACTGCAATCCAGCCGGAAACTTTGGCTACTGCGCCGCGCGCTGATGGCGGCGATTGCTCTGTTGATTATCCTGGCCGTGGACGGAAAGCTGCGCGCGTGGTGGATTGTGCTTCCCGTCGCCGCGTTCATCGCCGTGATGGCGATTCACCAGAAATTGCTGGCGGAAATCGAGCGGCTGGAACGCGCAGTCAAATTTTACGAACGCGGCCTGGCACGTATCGAAGACCGCTGGCACGGCACAGGCGAAACAGGTGAACAATTCGCCGGCAAGTCTCACCCTTATGCCGAAGACATTGACTTGTTCGGCAAAGGCTCGCTGTTTGAGTTGCTGGCGACGACGCGAACCAAATCCGGCGAGGAAAAGCTCTCCGCCTGGCTGCTGGTGCCGGCCTCGGTCGAAGAAATTCGCTCGCGGCAGGCGGCGGTTGAAGAGTTGCGCCAGCGGCTGGATTTGCGCGAAGACCTGGCCTTGCTCGGCGCGGAAGTGCGCACGGGCGTTCACACAGAAGAAATCGAGACCTGGGGACGCCGCGCGGCGATCTTCAACACCAAACAGCTTCGCGCGTTGCCGATTGTCGCGGCTGTCATCGGCGTGCTGACGCTGTCGGCGGTCGCGGCCTGGCTGGCCAATTGGCTGCCGGGCGAATACCGGGCGGTGATGTTCGCAGCGTTGCTCGTTGAAATGCTTTTCTATTCGCTTTATCGGCGGCAGTCCTCACAGGTAATTGCGGAGGTTGAACGCCCAAGTCGTGATTTGAACTTGCTGTCGGAGATTCTGGCGCGCTTGGAACAGGAATCGTTCACGTCGCCGAAGCTGGCGAGCTTGCGCGCATCGCTCGACACGGAAGGGCTGCCGCCGTCGAAACAAATCGCCAAACTCAGCCGGCTGGTGAACTGGCTGGATTCGACTAAAAACCAGTTCTTCGCGCCGTTTGCGTTTCTGTTGCTGATTCCGCCGCATCTGGCGCTGGCCATCGAACGTTGGCGGCAAACCGCCGGCGCTCGCATTCCGCAATGGCTGGACGCGGTGGGCGAACTCGAAGCCTTGAACGCACTGGCCAATTTCGCCTACGAACATCCGCAATATCCGTTTCCCGAACTTGTCGAACACGAAGCCTGCTTTGACAGCCAATCGCTAGGCCATCCGCTGATTGCCGCAGCGCAACGCATTCGCAACGACGTAAGCCTGCACGCGCGGCAGCAATTGCTGATCGTCAGCGGATCGAACATGTCAGGCAAAAGCACCTTGATGCGCACAGTCGGCATCAACGTCGTGCTGGCGCTGGCCGGCGCGCCCGTCTGCGCCGAACGTTTGACGGTTTCGCGGCTGGCCATCGGCGCGTCCATTCATATTTTGGATTCGCTGCAATCCGGCGCGTCGCGTTTTTACGCCGAAATCACGCGGCTGAAACAAATAGTCGAACTGACCACGGGCGAATTGCCACTGCTGTTTTTGCTGGACGAAATTCTGAGCGGAACCAATTCGCACGACCGCCGCATCGGCGCGGAAGCCGTCGTGCGCGGACTGGTCGAACGCGGCGCTATCGGTTTGGTGACGACGCACGATCTGGCGCTGACGCGCATTACCGAAAGCTTGGGCGAGCGCGCCATCAATGTTCATTTCGAGGACCATCTGGAAAACGGTCGAATGATCTTCGATTACAAAATGCGGCCCGGCGTGGTGCGGAAAAGCAATGCGCTGGAATTGATGCGCGCAGTTGGTCTGCCTGTCGGTCTGCCTGTCGGTCTGCCTGCCGGCCCGCCTGTCGGCCCAGATGCTTGAGCATTTGGGCCGGCGCTTGACGGCAGGCGGAATCGCGCGGCAGAGTAGCGGCCTTGTTGTTCAGGCATTCCCAAAAAAATCAGACGTTCCCCATCAAATTTAACCGAATTCCGACAGACCTCACTTCGGAGTTTTCTTGTTTTACTGATGACCACAGTTCATTTCCTGACAGGTTTGTTTTTGCTGGCCGAAGCGACTGTTGAGCAGTCCGTTTCCACAGTGGCCGCCGACGCTGAAGACACGAGACAAATCTTTGCCTGGTTTCACGACGCCCTGGGCAACAGTCTGACCTTCGCTTTGTCATTGGGTGCGGCGGTCGGATTGGCGCTGGGCTTTTTGTTGCGCGCCTGGATTCGGCAAACCGGCGGCATTTTCGTCGGCCTGTTTACCGGCGTGACGGCTGTCGCGGTCGCCGGTTTGCTGCTCAAACCTGTGTTCCATCTGGATCACAGTTGGATGATTTTGTTGCCGGTGGTCGGTTTGATTTTCTTTCGTGGAGTCATCAGCGCCTTGACTCTGCGCGCACCGCGAGAAGGTTTCGGCGGTTATTTCGTGTTGACGCTGGCGGCATCCGCGCTAGCTGAACTGGCGCTGTTTCAGGCGCTGCTGTTTCACGAAAACCACCTGCCCATCGCCACTTACGAACGTCTGGGCTTTACGCTCATCGGTCTGTTGCTTTTCGCGTTCAGCTACTTTCAGCCGCTGCACCTGCTCAGTTACCGGTCTCAATACAAACAATCCGTGAACTCCACGGAGCCGTTCAAGTTCTTCAACGATTCGGTTTCGGATTGGGGCGCGTGGATCGAATCGCTCAATTTGTCGCTGCCGCATCTGGGAGACTGGCTGTTCAAACTGATGCTGACGGATCGACGACAAGGTATGGCTGCGGCGCTGCTGATTGCCGAA
>CAZRXE010000877.1:0-3936 GCA_964603695.1 uncultured Heliomicrobium sp. | reverse complement strand
GTGGTAGGTGGCAGGTTGTAGGTCAATTGGCTGCAACCTACCACCTACCACCTATCACCTAACCTACTCCGCCAATCCCACGATCACACGTTTCGGGATTGTCGCGTTGATATAAGCAATGCGGCTGCCGCCGAGCAGCTTTTGCGCATCTTCGATTTTCAGCACCTGCAAGGATTCGGCGTCCTTTTTGCGAACGGCGTCCAGCACATCCAGCGCGGCGTTCAGGCGCGTGCGGAAATCTTCGGATCCCACCAGCACTACCACCTGCGAATCTTTCAGCATCAACCGCACGCTCAATTCGGTGTCGAAGATCACTTCGTCAATCCGCGTTGAAAGCTGCGGCTGTGCATTGTCCAACTCTTTGATGACCTGCTGGTAAGCCATCATCCGCTGTCGGTTCGCTTCCTTGATGTCGTCCCCGCTTTCCACCAGACCGCTGACGATGGGCGGAATGTTTTGTCCTTTCAGCAAGGCCGACGTACCGAACATAGCGCCGTTACGATCCACGCAGACCAGACGGCTATCCGAAGTGCGCGCCAGCGTGTAAGGCTCGCGTTCGGTCAGTGTGACGTAAATCGTGTCCGGCAACACGCGTGTGACTTCGGCGTCTTCGATCAGGTCGTGTTCTTTCAACCGATCGCGAACCCGTTTGATTTGCACACGCCACACGCCATCCGGCGCGCTTCTTTTGACAATCTCCATCACTTCGTCGCGCGTCACACGCTTGTGGTTCTGCAACACCAAATGCCGGAACTCGAAGAACCTTGATCCGCCGAAGTAATACATTCCCCAAATCAGCCCGCCGAATAGCAAGACTAGAAAGAACAACGCCAGACTGACTTTAATCGCGCGTGGCCCGAATCCATCCGGAATGATTCTGGCCAGCGTGCGCCTGCGCCCTATTCCGCCGCTCGCATACGGGTCGCGAAAGGGCAGTTCCTGTTGGTCGCCTGTGCGCCTGACCGTTCGCCTTGCTTGTCCGCGCGGCAACGGCGGTTTGGTGCCGCTGTTGCTCGGACGGCGATGTTTGGCAGTCGTGCGCCCGCCACGGCTATGCCGTGCCGCCAGCTCGCTGGGCTGAACCACTGGCCCGTCGGATTGGTCGCGATCACCTGCCATAATTCAATAGGTCTTCAGTGTTGAGTTAGAAACTCTTCGCTCACGCGCCAGACGCTGCCCGCGCCCAGCGTCAATACCAAATCGCCGGGACGCGCGACTTTGGCCAACGCCTGTTTGCCATTTTCCACGCCGCCGATGTAGTGCACATTGCGATGCCCGAAGCGTTCGATCTCTTCGGCCAGTGCCTGCGAAGTTACGCCCGGAATCGGGTCTTCGCTGGCAGCGTAAATGTCCGTCAGCAAAACCACGTCGGCGTCATAAAACGAACGCGCGAAGTCTTCGCGCAACGCGGCTGTGCGCGTGTAGCGGTGCGGTTGAAAAAGCACCACCAAACGCCTGCCGCTGGTTTTGGCGGCAGCCAGCGTCGCGCGAATTTCCGTCGGGTGATGGCCGTAATCGTCCACCACCAGAATGTCGCCCGCCGCATCGGCAATCCGGCCTTTGATTTCAAACCGCCGTCCCGTGCCGGTGAAGGCTTCCAGACCTTCGGCGATTTTGGCGAAAGGCACTTCCAAATCCAACGCCACGGCCACTGCGGCCAGCGCGTTGCAAACATTGTGTTCGCCAGGAACATTCAGCTTGATGCGGCCCAGCTCTTCGCCTTTGCGGCGGACTGTGAATTCCGAGCCGAAGTTTTCCGGCAATACCGAAACATTGCTCGCCGAAATTTCCGCGTGCGCGCGCATCCCGTAAGTAATCACGCGGCGCGTGATCTGCGGAATAATCATCTGTATGTTCGGATCGTCCAAGCAAATGATGACCGAGCCGTAAAACGGAACCTTGTTGACGAACTGCACGAAGTGTTCGCGAATCTCTTCTATGCCGGAATAAAAATCCAGATGCTCCAGGTCTATGTTCGTGACCACGGCGATGGTCGGCGAAAGCTTCAAAAAGCTTTTGTCGCTTTCGTCGGCTTCGACCACCATAAAATCCCCGCGCCCCAATTTGGCATTGCTGCCCAGCGTATTGACGCGCCCGCCAACGACAATCGTCGGATCCACGCCGGCGCGATCCAGCACCGTCGCCACCATTGAAGTCGTCGTCGTCTTGCCGTGCGAACCCGCAATGGCGATGCCGTATTTCAACCGCATCAATTCCGCCAGCATCTCGGCGCGCGGAATGACAGGCACCTGTTTGCGCACAGCTTCGACAACTTCAGGATTGTCAGCGCGCACGGCCGTTGAAGTGACCACGACTTGCGCGCCTTCGACATTGGCCGTGCCGTGGCCTTCGGAAATCTTCGCGCCCAGCGATTCCAGCCGGTCAGTGATGGCAGACCGCCGCGCATCCGAACCCGAAACATGATAGCCCAGATTGAGCAGCACTTCGGCAATGCCGCTCATGCCTATGCCGCCGATGCCTACGAAATGAATGTGCTGATATTTTTTGAACATTTAGCTTTTGCTTGCGAAGTACTTATTCCAATCACCAAGCAGGCTTTTGATTTTCTTGTTCGATTTTGCCTTGTCGCCACCAGGTAAAAGCAAAACAACTGAGCCACGCGGTAACTCTAATAACTTTTCGATTGTTTCTTTTGCGCTGCCCACAGAAGAGTCTTCTCTGAGCGCGTTGAACCGCTTGGGTTGTAGATTTCTACTTTTAACAGGCACTGCCTTTTTCGTCATAAGAATTCCAATGGGGCAACTAATTATCACCAACCACGCTCATCGCTAAATGCACCACCTTCGCCGCCGCGTCCGGGTGGCCGAGCTTTTTGCTCGCTTCAGCCATGCGCGCCAGTTGCTGCGGGTCGTTGACCAGCCACAACAGTTCTTGCGCCAAGCGTTCCGGCGTCAACTCGGCTTGCAGAATCATTCGCCCCGCGCCCGCGCGTTCGACCGCTTCGGCATTTTTGCGTTGATGGTCGTCGGCGGCGAAAGGGAAGGGAATCATCAATGCCGGTTTGCCCGCCGCCGCCAGTTCGGCCACGGTCGTTGCGCCCGCGCGCGTGATGACCAGATCGGCTTTGGCGAATTCGGCAATCATGTTTTCGATGAAAGGCTTCACTTCCACCTTCCAGCCGTTTTCCAAATAGTTCGCGCGCACCTTGTCGTAATCGTGTTCGCCGGTTTGATGCGTAATTGAAAGCCTGCTCTTTTCCGCAGCCAGCAACGGCAGCGCGTCAATCATCGCCAGATTGACGGCGCGCGCGCCCTGACTGCCGCCGGTGATGAAAAGATGAATGACGCCGTCCTCGGCGGGAGGTTTCGGCGAAACTTCAAAAAACTCCGCACGCACCGGATTGCCTGTGATTTCGGCTTTTTCGCCGAAAAAGCGTTTCGCTTCTTCAAAGGTTACGGCGGCGGCGCGGACAAAGCGCGCCAGCACGCGATTCGTAAAGCCCGGCAAAGCGTTCTGTTCCGCCACCAGCGTCGGCACGCCCATCAACGCGGCAATCAACACCACAGGCCCCGAAGCATAACCGCCCACGCCGATCACCACATCCGGCCTGATACGCTGAATCATCGCGCGCACCGCCAGAAAGCTTTTTGGCAACAGCAACAGCGATTTGATGCGTTGCACCAGGCCGACGCGCTTGAGCGCAGAAACCGCGATCAGTTCCAGCTTGAAGCCTTCGCGCGGCACGATCTTCGTTTCCAATCCGCGCGCCGTGCCGACAAACAAAATTTCCGTCTCCGCATTGCGCCGCTTGAATTCCTGCGCGATGGCGATGCCGGGAAAAATGTGTCCGCCCGTGCCGCCGCCGGCGATGACTACGGAAAGAGTTGGGGAAGGGGTGATGGGGAGATGGGGAGATGGGGAGATGGGGAGATGGGGAGATGGGGAGATGGGGAGATGGGGAGAACGTCAGAGATT
>CAZRXE010000876.1:0-5711 GCA_964603695.1 uncultured Heliomicrobium sp. | reverse complement strand
GCGCACTTCCACGGTGACGCCGATCATCGAACCCAGCTCCTGCCGCCACGGAATGTAGGCCGTCGGAGGAATCTCATCGCGTTGCCGCGTGTACTTGGCGTCTTTGGCCAGGCCGACGATCTCGACATCGTCAGGTTTTTTGGAATCGAAGGTGAAGCGTTTGCCGACGGGATTTTCGTTGGGGAAATACTTGTTGGCGAAAGTCTGATTGACAACCACGACTTTCGGCGTGCGCGCGTCGTCTTGTGGCCGCAGCGTGCGCCCGGCCAGCAACGGAATTCCCATCGCTTCCAGAAAGTTTTCGCGCACGTGATTGACGTAACCGGTTCCGCTCGCCTTGATGCGGCCTTCCGCATCGGGCGGAGCGGTGAGCGCGTCGCGCAAATAAACGCTGCGTGAACTCGATCCGTTAGAAAGCAATGTATTGGTCGAAAAGGTGACGTTCTGCACGCCGGGCAATGCTTCCAGTCGCTCGGCAATTTGCTGGTAAAGCTGCGCCAGCTTTTCGTCCTTGTACCCGATGAAGCCCGGCGTGATGCCGAACAACAGCAAGTTGCGCGTGTTGAAGCCCGGATCCACGCGCTGCAAATTCACCAGCGTCCGCAAAAACAATCCCGCGCCAACCAACAGCAATAACGACAGGCCGACTTGCAACACCACCAGCCCGCGGCTGAGCAGCGAACGCGACGACACGCTCGAACTGCGCCCGCTGTCTTTGAGCGCCGGCGTCAAATCCACTTTGGTCGAACGCCACGCGGGCGCAAGGCCGAAAATGATTCCCGTCAACAACGACAACCCCAGCGTGAACCCCAACACACGCCAATCCAATTTGGGTTCCAGCGCACGCATGCCGCGTCCGCCCCAATCGCTGACGGCCAGCAACCCGTTTTTGATCCAAAACGCGAAGACGATTCCCAGCACTCCGCCTATGCAAGCGAGCAACACACTTTCGGTCAGCAGTTGCCGCATCACGCGAAAGCGTCCCGCGCCCAGCGCCAGCCGAATGCCGATTTCTTTTTGCCGCGATGCCGCGCGCGCCAGCAACAGATTCGCCACATTGGCGCAGGCAATAAGCAACACCAGCGCGACGACACCGAGCAGCATGTAAAGCGACGGCGCATAAAATCGCCGCGTGCCCATTTCGCCTTGCCCGCCCGGATCGAGGTACAAGCGCGGATATTGTTTCGGATCGAGATTGCTGATGGCGTTTCCGCCGGTCGCCTGCGCCTGCGCCTGCCGCGCGCTGCGATGTTCGATGACGGATTGATGAAAAGCATTTTCCAACTGTGCGCGCGCGGCTTCCGCCGTTGCGCCAGGTTTCAACCGACCCATCACGCGCAACCACCAAACGCCCGCGCCGTCCAATTGCGAACGTCTGCCGTCCGTATAGATTTGCCGCTCCCAGGCGATTGGAATCGTCACGTCTTGCGTGGAACCGATGCTCATCGCGCCTTCAAATCCCGGCGGCGTGACGCCGATGATCGTGAACGGAACATTGTTGAAGTTGATCTGCTTGCCGATCACGGAACGGTCATCGCCGAAACGCTGCTGCCAGTAACGATAACTCAACACGGCGACCGCACCGGCTGCGGGTTTGTCGTCTTCGTCGGTGAGTATGCGCCCGAACAAAGGCTGCACGCCCAAGCCCGTGTAGTAATTGCCGGACACAGCCTGTGCCGAGACTGCATCCGCGCGCCCGTCCGCGCTTGCGGTCAAGCCCACGCTGCCGAACGCGAAAACCTCAGATAATGGGTTGGCCGCACCTGATTGCTCGCGCATTCGCACAAAACTTTGATAGGCGAAGGAAGTCATCGTGCGTTCGCCCGTCACCTGATCCGTGGTGGAACTGCCGTTATAACTGCCGGGGCTGAATCCGCGCGGCGCAACCGATCTGAACAGCACCAGCCGCTCCGGCTCTTTGACCGGCAACATCTTCAGTAGCATCGCGTCCACCACACTGAACAACGCCGTGTTAGCGCCAATGCCCAGCGCCAGCGAAAGCACCGCAATCGCCGTGAAGCCGGGCGTTTTTAACAGCATCCGTGCGCCGTAACGCAGGTCTTGCCAAAGTGTTTGCATGGTTCCCCCTTCTTGAAAGGATGAATTCGGAATGATGAAGTTCCGTCTTCATCATTCCGAATTCAAACTTCATCATTCATAACGAAGCGCGACCATCGGATCCACTTTCGCCGCGCGCCGCGCTGGCACGTAACAAGCCAGCATTGCCACCGCCGTCAGCAACAGCGTTACGACAGCCAAAGTGCGTGGGTCGCCGGCGCTGACGCCGAACAGCAACGTCGCCATCAACCGCGTCAGCGCGAAAGATGCGCCCAGCCCAAGCGCGACGCCCGCGCCGGCCAATCGTAATCCATCGGCCATCACCATTCGCACCACGGCCCGGCGATTTGCGCCAAGCGCCATGCGGATGCCTATTTCCTGCGTGCGCTGCGTGACGGCGTAAGACAGCACGCCGTAAATTCCCAAGCTCGCCAGCAACAGCGCCAGCGCCGCGAACGCCGCCAACAGCGTCATCCCGATGCGCCGCTGCGAGACTTCTTCCGACAGAATGTCTTCCATCGTTCGAACGTTGGAAACAGGCTGCGCCGGGTCAACCGACCAGACGGCCTGGCGCACCGCCGCCGCCAGATTCGTCGGGTCGCCTGAAGTCCGTACAGTCAAATCACGCGGAATATTCCAAAGCAGATTTGGTAGTTGCTGATAGGGAAAAAACGTTTCCGCTTTGGGCGGCGCTTCCAATCCCATTTCCTTTATGTCGGCCACCACGCCGACCACCATTCGCCAGGGGCTGGCGGGGTCTTCCGGTTCCAGGTTGATGCGCTTGCCCACGGCACTTTCGCCTGGCCAATACTGCCGCGCCATTGTTTCGTTGATGATGACGACGGGTTGCGATTGGGCGTTGTCGTGTTCATCGAAAAAGCGTCCCTGCCGCAATTTGACGCCTATTGTTTCCAAATATCCCGCCGCGACTTGCCGGTTATTTGCGTCCTGTCCCGGTTGCGGCGTTTTGCCTTCGATGACGAAACCCGTGGTTCCGCCTTTCCAGGTCAGCGGCACGGCGGTTGTGTAGCCGGCGGCGGTCACGCCCGGTAACGCGCGGACGCGCTCCAGCACCTGCTGGTAGAAAGCCGTTCGCTTCGGCAGTTCGCCGTATTTCTCGCGCGGAAGCTGCGTGCGCAGCGTCAACACGTTTTCCGGGTTGATGCCGATGTCCAGCGCGCGGAGTTTCAAAAACGTTTGGATCAATAGTCCCGCGCCGACCAGCAACACCAGCGCCAACGCGATTTCAGTCACAACCAGCGCGCCGCGCAACCGGCGATGCCCGGCGCTCGTGCCGGTGCGTCCGCCACTCTGTTTCAAGGCTTCGTTCAAATCCACTTTGGCCGCCTGCATCGCCGGCGCAAGTCCGAAAACAACGCCGGTCAGCAGCGAAAGCAGCAGCGTGAAGCCGAAGATGCGCGCGTCAATTTTCACGCTGGCATTCAAGGCCATATTGTCCGGGATGATTTGCGTGAGGAAGGAAAAGCTCAGCCAGGCGAACAGCAATCCGGTCAGCCCGCCCGCAATCGCCAGCAAGATGCTTTCGGTCAGCAACTGTCGCGCAACGCGCCCGCGTCCCGCGCCCAGTGCGCTGCGCACGGCGATTTCCCTGTACCGCGCCGCGCCGCGCGAAAGCAGCAGATTGGCGATGTTCGCGCAGGCAATCAGCAACACGCAGCCGACCGCCACCAGCAGCACGATCAAGGCCGGACGCACTTCGCCCGCCAGTTCTTCGCGTAGGGGAATCACGACGGAGCCGAGTTCAAACCCGTGCATCGGATGATCCTGGTTGATGCGCCGCATCACGCCGGCAATGTCCGCGCGCGCCTGCGCCAACGTCACGCCCGGCTTCATCCGCGCCACCACCGTCAAATAATGACCGCCGCGATTGGCCAGTTCTTCCGCGCTGAAGGCCATCGGAACCCATAGGCCCGTTTCTTTCGATAAAAACTGAAAGCCCGCCGGCATCACGCCCAGCACCGTGCGCTTCTGCCCGTCCATCAAAATTTCCTTGCCGATCAATGCCGGGTCGCCGCCGAAGCGCCGTTGCCACAATCCGTAGCTGACCAGCGCCACGCGATCCGCGCCCGGCGCGTCTTCCTCCGCTGTGAAGCCTCGCCCCAGCAAAGGCTTGACGCCGAGCAGAGAAAAGAAATTGGCCGTGACGGTTTGAGCTTCGACCTTTTCCGGCTCGCCGTTTTCGGTTAGTGCAAAACTTCGCCAACTGAGCGCGGCCAGGTCTTCAAAGACTTTGTTTTGCGCTTTCCAATCGGCGTAATTGGCCGGGGCAGGCGTGTTGCGCGGAAAACCGATCTGCGTCGCGTCTTCCCAGACAATCGCCAGCCGATCCGGTTCATGAAACGGCAGCGGACGCAGCAACACCGCATCCACCAAACTGAAAATCGCCGTGTTCGCGCCGATCCCCAACGCCAGCGACAACACAGCGATCAACGTAAAGGCGGGTTTGTTCAAGAACAACCGCCAACCAAAGCGAAGGTCCTGCCACAAGGTTTCCATCTTTCTATCTCCTGTTAGATTTGATCCTTTAGAACCGAATTGACGGAAGTGAGTGACGCAAAACCTAAAATGGTCGCAGAAAAAAACAGCAAAATTCAGTGGCCAGTGGCCAGTGGTCAGTCGGCAGTGGTTGACGATTTGCCAGTAAGTGCCTGAATTTATTGATGATTGGCTAGTGTCTGGACACTTTTTGAAATTCTCGCTCCAGGCCTACAGTAATGGGAGCGCCGGCTTTTTCAAAAGTGTCCAGACATCAGTGGTAATTGGCCAATTTCAAATTTCTTCATCTGGCAAATGGCAAATTGAAAATAAGCATCCAGGTGTTCTACGGGACTTGAAACTTGCCCAAAACCCCACGAAGAAGAAACTCGAATTATCGTTGTCCTTCTTCGTGGAGTTTCGTGCTGACGAATCAGTACAGCGAGAGGAGGACTGATTCGGAGAGCGGCGGTCGGTTATTTTTTTATGTCGTTGAAATGCAGGATGGAATTGAAGAGCAATCCGAATTCGCCGTGGTTTTGCCAGCGGTAACATGGATTGGTAGCAAACAGAATGACGCGGCCACGGCCCGTCGGCACATCCACTATGGCAGGGCGATTGCGCGTTTCATTGACGCCGCGCATCAAACCGCTCAGCACTGATTTGTCCGTGCCGGAAAGGCGCATCAGTACTTGCTCGCGGTCGCGTTCGGGAACCGACAGCAGCGGCCCGTTGGCGTAGCGCACCGGAATCGTCTTTTGTCTGTATCCGTAAAACAGCGGATGCTCCGGTTTCAGGATTTCGGCTTCGACAATTGGCCCCGGCGCGTAAAACTGCGGCGAAGTGCGTCCGGCTTCGATGCGCCGCGTCAAGCCGAATTCGGTTGGGAAGAAGCTCGCCTGTCCCAGCGTCAACAGCACGCCGCCCGCATTGATGAACTTTTCAAATTCGGCCACACCTGCCAGACCCATTCCGCCGGTGATGTCTTCCGAAGAACCGTACATTCCCATGGTTTTGAATTGGTCTGTTTTGGTGTAGGCCAGCGGTTTGGATTTCGGTTCGATGTCGAAGACCAGACCTTTGCCGCTGCGTCCCTGATTGGGAATCAGAATTACGTCATAAGCGTCGCGCAGATTGCCTTGCTTTACGCGCTCTTT
>CAZRXE010000875.1:0-2191 GCA_964603695.1 uncultured Heliomicrobium sp. | reverse complement strand
GGCAGCTTTGCGTTGAATTCCAACGAAGGGGTCGTTATTGGCGATTCGTTGCAGAATGCGCGCGGCGTCAAAGGCTGTAATGCCGTTGACGTTGCCGCTCTTGCCGGGTTCGATGCGGTAATTGCCGGTCGCCAATCCTGTCAGAACATATTCTCCGTTCGCCGCGCTCGGCGGCGAAGAGATATCCGGGACATTCGGGAGCCGCGTGGTGACGACCACTCCGGGAACCGGTCGCCCCGAATCGGAATAAGTGATTTTGCCTGAAACCGCGAAGCCGGAAATGGCCGGCGTGATGTTCAAATTCACTGTCGGAGAATTCCCGCCGCCCGGCGGCGGGTTGACGACAGTCAGTTGCAATGTCCCCATCGCGGCAATCTCCGGCGCTAGAATCTGCACCGTCAGTTGCGTCGCATTGACGAACACCGCCGGCCTTTCGACTCCCTTGATCCGCACCACCGCGCCCGCAACGAAATTCACGCCATTGATCGTCAGCGTAAAAGCGGCGCTGCCGGCAGCCACGGAAGCCGGAGTCAGGCTGCTGATCGAAGGCACCGGATTGGGCGTGTTCCCGGCTTGAGTGACGGTGAAGCTTTGCCCTGCAATCGTCAGTGTGCCGCTGCGCGGATTGATGTCCGCGTTGGGCTGAACGGAGTAACTGACCTGCCCGTTGCCAGAACCGGAACCGACCGCCGTGATGTTGATCCAGGCGACATTGCTCAGCGCAGTCCATTTGCAACCGCTGACTGCATTGACCAAAACAATGTCCGCGCCGCCGCCGGCGGGGAAACCCTGATTTTTGGGCGTAATGTCGAAGACGCAATCAACGCCCACCGTATAGGCGCGCGTGCCAATGCAGCCATTCACGTCGCTGGCAGAAATGGTGAAGCTGTAAGTTCCGCTTTGCGCCGGCGTGCCGCTGAATCCCCCTGCCGCCGACAAACTAACGCCCGGCGGCAGATTGCCCGCGCTGACGCTGAAAACATAAGGCCCAGCGCCGCCGCCCGCCGACAGCGTCTGGTTAAAACCGCTTCCGGTGTTGCCGTTCGGCAGTGTGGCCGGATTGATCGAAATGACCGGGCAGGTGACGTTCAGCGTGACGACGTTGCTGGTGGCGGGGCCGCAGGAATTGGTGAAAACCGCGCGGTAACGATTGCCGTTTCGCGCCAGCGTCACGTTTGAAATCACCAGCGTTTCGCTGGTTCCGCCAGGAGCGTTCGCAAAATTGACGCCGTCCGTGCTGACCTGCCATTGCACCGTCGGCGCGGGGTTGCCGCTGGCCGCTGCGGTGAAAGTGGCGCTGCCTCCTGGCGCGACGGTCTGATTGACGGGCTGAGTGGTGACGACAGGGGCGGCATTCACCGTCAGAATCGCCGCGTTGGAGGTCATGTTGTTACAGGCTCCGGTGACGACGACTGTGTAACTGCCAGCGTCCGTAGTGCTGGCGGACGGCAGCGTGTATGAGCTGCCGGTTGCGCCCGCAATGCTCAGGCCGTTTTTGCGCCACTGGTAACCGAGCGTTCCCGCGCCGCTGGCCGTCACTGAAAAGGTGACAGCAACACCCGCACAAACCGTTTGACCGACGGGTTGCGCGGAGATGACTGTGTCGGTGCATCCCTGCGTCACAGTGAATGTCTTTCCGGCGATGGTCAGCAAACCGCTTCTTTGCGCGCCCGTGTTGGGTTCGACTCTGTATGTAACCGTGCCCGCACCAGTGCCGCTCGCGCCGGAAGTGATCGTAATCCACTGCGCATTGCTGGTCGCAGTCCAGGTGCATTCGCTGCCGGCGCTGACCGCGACAGTGCCATTGCCTCCGCTGGCCGTGAAGGTCTGTTCGGAAGGCTGAATGGCGTAATTGCAAACCAACTGCGTGATGGTGAAGCTGAGAGCGTTCGACACGCCGCCGCCCGGCGTGGGATTGAAGACTGTGATCGTCGCCGTTCCCGGATTGATGATGTCGCTGCCCGGAATCAAAGCATTCACTTCCGTGGCATTCTCGAAATTCGTGATCCGGTCGCTGCCGTTCCAGCGAATCACCGCGCCTTTGACAAAGTCGCGGCCAAAAACACGCAGCGCGAATGTCTCCCCGCCGGATTTGGCGCTGCTCGGACTCAAGCCGGTCAGTGTAGGGCGCGGATTCGGAGGAACGCCCGCCTGTGTCACCATGAACGTCTGTCCGGCAACGCTAATCAGG
>CAZRXE010000874.1:0-3379 GCA_964603695.1 uncultured Heliomicrobium sp. | reverse complement strand
GCAAGTAAGGCGCGGCGGGAATTTCCGAAACGCGATGGAGCAATTGATCAACCAGCAATTTGGCCGTGCCCATCGAAGTCGTAATGCCCAGACCTTCGTGGCCGGTCGCCAGATAGAGCCGTTCGTGACCGGGACATTTGCCTATCAGCGGCAGTTTGTCCGGCGTGGCGGCGCGAAAACCTGTCCAGGTGCGCAGCGCGGAAAGCTGCGTGATGCCGGGCATGTATTCTTCGGCGCGTTGCAGCATTCGGCTGAGCATGGTGGCTTCTATCTTTGAATCCTCCACACCGTATTGCCGCGACGAACCGATCAAGACTTGTCCGGTTTTGCGCGGCTGCGCGTTGAAGGCCACGGAATCTCCGCTGATGGAATGCGCGCTTTTCAGATAGCCGAGTTCGATCAATTGATGCCGCACAAAGCCCGGATAACGGTCGGTGATGAGCAAATGACCTTTGCGTTTTTGCACGTCAATACCGGGCGTCAATTCAGGTGCCCAACTGCCCGTGGCGTTGACCGTCACAGCGGCGCTGATGAACGCGCCGTTGTCCAGCTTGACGCCCGTGTCAGTTAGTTCGACGGCGGCGTTTCCCAAACGCAATTGCGCGCCAAGTTTTTGCGCCTCGTCCAAAAAGTATTTGGCGGCGCAGGGCGGATAAACCACGCCGTCGCCAGGAACGACCAGTCCGCCTGCCAATCCGGCCCGCAAGTTCGGTTCGGCTGCGGCCAGTTCGTCGGCATCAAGAATTTCCGCAGCCACGCCGTGCGCCCGATAAAAGCCCTGCTTGCGGCGGACCTCGTCCATCTCTTCTTCATCTGCGGCGACCCACAGCGTTCCGCATTCTTCGTATTCGATTTCGCGTGGGAGTTCCGGCGCGATTTGTCGCCAGAGTTGCTGGGAATAATTCGTCAGGGCGAACTGGGCTTCGGAATCATCCATCACGGTGATGTGACCCATACCCGCCGCCGTTGCGCCGCCGCCGATCACACCCGGTTCAATGACGACGACTTGCAAACCCGAACGCGCGGCTTCCAGCGCGCAGGCCGCGCCGACAATGCCGCCGCCCACAATGGCCACGTCATAAGTCATCGGCGGATTCCGTGACAGAAAGGATCGCGTTCATCCAGGATCAGATCTGCCTCGGCATTGACGAACGCGGAGCCTTTGATGGTTGGGTAAACCTCGTCGCCGGCGACTTTAATGCTGCCTTCAAAGACGCTGCCGACAATGCTTTCCTGCCGCCAGGTCTGGCCTTCCTGCAATTTGCCGTCAGCGTAAAGGCAGGCGAGTTTGGCACTGGTTCCGGTCCCGCAAGGACTGCGGTCGTAGGCTTTGCCGGGACACAAAACGAAGTTCTTGCTGTGAACGCCTTCCAATTGCGAGGGCGCGAATAATTCGATGTGGTCAATTTCCTGCCCGTTCGCGCCGGTGATACCTTGTTCGTTGAGCACCTGCCGAATGCGCCAGGTGAATTCGGTCAGCGCGTCCAGATTGGTCATTTCCAGTTTGTGGCCATTACCATTCGCCAGGAAAAACCAGTTGCCGCCCCAGGCAATGTCGCCCGTGACAATGCCGTGGCCGGGGACTTCGACCGAGACGTTCGCTGCCAGCCGATAGCTGGGAACGTTGGCCACGCTGACGAAATTGTTTTCGTCCAGCGTCGCTTCCACCACACCGACGGGCGTTTCCAGGCGATGCGTGCCGGGCTGGATTCGACCGAGGTGCGCCAGCGTCACCATCAAGCCAATTGTGCCGTGGCCGCACATTCCCAGATAACCAACGTTGTTGAAGTAAATCACGCCCGCAGCGTTGTTCGGATCAACCGGTTCGCAAAGCAACGCGCCAACCACAGCGTCGTTGCCGCGCGGTTCGTTGACCACTGCGGAGCGAAATTCGTCGAATTCGTTTTTGAAACGTTCCAGCCGTTCGGCCATAGAACCGTTGCCCAAATCCGGCCCGCCGCTGACCACCACGCGCGTAGGTTCGCCGCCCGTGTGCGAATCAATCACCTTTACCCGTCTGAATTGTTGGGTAGCCATGCCGATGTTCTCTCCCAGAGCTAGTTGATGTGAGTGTTTGTGAGCGCCGCCGAAGAAGTTTCCGGCTGCACGCTGAATTTGCAGTAAACCAAAGACTTAGGCAAGCGGTCTTGAATCTTCGCAAGGCGGGTTGAATGCGATTAGTGAGAAGTTCTGCTCAGTACCGCGTCAAGTCAAACGCCGCGTAACGATTCCCGATACTGCGAGGGTGCTGCGCCGATGGAGCGTTTGAAGGTGCGCGTGAAATGGCTTTGGTCGCAAAAACCCGCCGCCAGCGCGATTTCCACAATCGGCCGGGTGGATGTTGCCAGTTCATGGCAGGCGTATTCGATACGCAGTTGGCGGACGTAATCGCCGACCGTACGTTGATAGGTTTTGTGGAAAGTTTGCGCCAGATGCACCGGATGCACGCCGACGGTTTGCGCCACATCGGCCAGCGTCAGGTTTTCGGTAAAACGCGCGTGCAGCAAGTCGCGGGCTTGTTGCAGCCAACGCGGCGAATGGTGACCTGGTTTGACGGCGCTGTGACGTACGGTTTCGCCCAGCATTTCCATCATCACGCCTTCGATGATGAGCGGCGTGGCCTCGTCCGTGTTCGCGAATTCCTTGTAAAGCTTGCGGCTGAGCAGCTCGAATGTGCCGCCCTGAAAATCGGAGGATGTTTCCATCGTGGCCATATACTCGCGCATTTGCGCAAACCAGTTGGGCGCGATCTCGATAATGAACGAGCGCCCGCCCGTCTCGTGGAAATGCTCGGCGTGCAATTCGCCCGGCGGATGAAACAGCAATGTCGAAGACTTACATTCGCGCGTTTTGTTGCCGTAGGTTTCGGTGTAACAGCCTTCCATCACGAAACAAAACAACGCCTGTTTATGCGTGTGTTTCGGCGTTTGATAGCCCGGCGAATAAACGCGCTCCGAAAGCTCGAACCCGGCGACGTTGCGGCTGCGCAAGGTCTTCCCGTAATAGCTCCCCGGAGGCAATTGCGTGGACATGACGACATCTCCCTGGAAAATGTGTAACAGGCCTTAGCCTGTCCTTAGTGGCAACAGGTTAAAGCCTGCCCCACATTTTTGTCGTTTCCGTGTTTGAAAAGGTTGCGAGTTCTGTTTGGTGCGGATTGTATACAATACGCCTGGAACGACCGTCAATGTATTCTCGGAAGAAGCCGGGACGAGTTGCCGAAGATTTTTTTCGTTCATAGCGGCGGCGGGCGAAAGACTGTAAGAGCGTGTCTGAAAAGTTGCCATTGATCTGGCACACTTGAGAAATGAAACAAAAACGTTACTCAACTGACCAGACCAATGGCGAATGGAAGCATATCAAAGGACTGATTCCCAAA
>CAZRXE010000873.1:0-7563 GCA_964603695.1 uncultured Heliomicrobium sp. | reverse complement strand
GTAATGTCGCAACGCCGCTCGAAAGAAGAATGGGATCTGCTCATCAACATGCACACGGGTTATTTCCCTGTCGTGCAGTTTCAGGGATTCCGCCGCTTCCCGCCTCCGCCCGACGCGCCGCCTCCGCCACCCGGCACGGACACTCGCCATCCGGCTGATCGCGCAGTGGAGTTTCTGGCCAAAACCTTTCCGCTGCATACGCCGGAATGGGCAATGTGGCGGGCGAATTTGCGCACGCCCAAACTTGCCGGGCGTTGGCTGGTCAGCGGTTATCAAGCCGGCAAAGGCCGCGTTTACGGCGAAGTGACGATTGAACCAGGCGCGGCGGAAGACGAATTCACTACGCGCACGCAACTGACTTTCGTCAAAAGCGGCAAGACCTTCACGCGCACCGGGCGCAGTCTGGTTTACACCGGCTACAGTTGGCGCGGACGTTCGCAAGGCGGCGCGCGCGAAAACGGCAACGGCGATTCGGGCGACGATCCGCGCGAAATGCGCGAAGTTATGCTCCTTTCGCGCGACCAATCGCAAATGGACGGCCGCTGGTTCTGGGGCGATTACGAAGAGTTCGGCATTGATGTCACGCTGCGGCGCGTCGGCGCGGAAACCATCGCGCTCGGACTGGATCGGTTCTCGCTCAAAGCGCCCGCCACCAACGAACAGGTGAAAATTCATGGCGCGAATTTCCCTGCCGATTTGAAACCCGAAGACATTGATTTTGGCCCCGGCGTCAAAATCACTCGCATCGTCAACGTTGGGCGCGATGCGCTGACCGTCGCCGTGGACATTGAAGAAAAAGCCCCGCTCGGCAAACGTGATTTGGCCGTCCGGCGTGCCTTCGCGCCCGGCGCGGTGACGATTTACGACAAGGTGGATTACATCAAAGTCAATCCGGACACCGCGATGGCGCGGTTGGGCGGCGTCAAATATCCAAAAGGTTACTGGCAATTTGAAGCCATCGGCTGGCATCGCGGCCCAGACAATAAACCGCAAACGCCGGACGATTTGCCGCTCGGCGCGTTGGAAGTCGAATGGACTGTCGAAGAGTTTCCGGCGATTTACGACGACGACGACAAAGACTATTCCGGCAAGCTGAGCGCGACGGGATTGTTCACGCCGGCGATTGAAGGCCCGAATCCCAAACGCAAATTCGAGCGCAACAATTACGGCGACTTGTGGATTGTGGCGACGGTCAAACAGCCGGACACCAGGCAACCGGAAAAAGACGCCAAGCCGTTGACGGCGCGGTCTTATCTGATTGTCACGGTTCCGCTTTACATGAAATGGGATCAACCGGAGGTAGCGCGATGACGACCTTACGGCTCGGCGAATTTCACGCCTTCAGCGGCGGCGGACAGGATTATCTTTATCTGGTGCCGAGCGGCGCGATTTTCGCGCTCGATGAACTTTCCTCCGCCGTCATTCAACAGTTGCGCACGGGCGAACGCGAACGCCTGGCGTTGGTCAGCGACCTGACCGCGCAAGGCTTCGATCAAATCGAAGCCGAAGAAGCCGTCGCCGAACTGTACCAATCGCGCGCCATCACCAACGGCCACGGTTTTGCCGACGAAGTCCAACCCGCGCCGATGCCTTTTCCGCTGCAAACACTGGTGCTGAACGTCACCAACCAATGCAATCTTTCGTGCAAATACTGCTACGAATTCGGCGAAGACCGCTTGGCCACGCCCGAAGGCAAAACGAAATTCATGGATGAAGCGACGGCTTTTGCCGCCGTGGACTTCCTGCTGGCGCAATCGCCCGGACGCCGCGCCGTGCATCTGACTTTTTTCGGCGGCGAAACCTTGATGAATTTCAAACTGGTGCGCGCCACGATTGATTACGCACGGCAACAAGCGCACGCGGCAGGCAAATACATTGATTTCAGTTTGACGACCAACGCCACTTTGCTGACCGAACCGGTGATTGAATATCTGGCCGAACAACACGTCGGCGTAACCATCAGCATTGACGGCCCGCGCGAAATGAACGACCAGTTGCGCGTGTTTTCCAACGGGCAAGGCAGTTACGAAATGATCGCGCCGAAGATCAAAGCCTTGCTGGCCAAACACCGCACGCGCCCCATCGCCGCGCGCGTCACGCTGACTTCGCAAGTCGTGGACGTGAAGAAAATCTATCGCCACTTGAAAGACGAACTGGGCTTTCACGAAGTCGGCTTCGCGCCGGTGACGACTTCGCCCGTGCGGCTTTACGCTATCGGCACGAACGGACTAAACAGCATTCTGGAACAGTTCACGGCGCTGGCCGCAGAATATCTGGAATGCGCGCTGCGCAACGAACACCACGGTTTTTCAAACGTCAGCGACACGCTGGCCGAATTGCACGCGGGCATCAGCAAAGCGCATCCGTGTGGCGCGGGATTGGGCTTGCTCGGCGTCAGCCCTTCCGGCGACATCGCGCCCTGCCATCGGTTCGTGGATGCCGACGCGCACAAACTCGGCACTATCCAAACCGGCATTGACCGCGCAGAGCAGGCGGACTTTCTGGAACGCGGCCACATCAACCGCAAACCCGAATGCCTGACTTGCTGGGCGCGGCCTGTCTGTTCGGGCGGCTGTTATCACGAAGCTTTCGTGCGTTACGGCGATACGGGGCAGGCAAATTTGCATTACTGCGACTGGATTCGCGGTTGGACGGATGTTTGTTTGCGCGTGTATGGCGAACTGGCCGCGCGCAATCCGCAATTTTTGGCTCACTTCGACGAAAGGAAAACGCTATGAAACACATCAGGGCAATCAACCGCAAAGCGGTGCGGATTGAAGAATACGTGGCCGCCGAATTCGGCGATGTCATTGCGCTGCAACAAGGCGGCCCGCCCGCGCCCACTCGCCCGCATTACCCAATGGGCTGCTCGCTGGTCTTTTCGCCCGGCTGGGAAGTGGATTCCACCGGCGGCACCGCCGGATTGTGCCAGCCTGTCGAACGCGATCTTTATGATTGCTACATCAGTTGTTTCTGGCCGGCGCAAGTGCCGGATCATTTGAACAATTACCCCGACTGGACAAGCAAGTGCGCCAGCGCGACCAAAGACTGGCGCAACATTGATCTCGTTTTTCCGTGAAACCCATTGAAATGGGAACTGACTGGATACAACTTTACGACAAGCGGCTTTCTGACCGAATTCTTAAGATGAATCGGCCAACGCTCACGCGCTTTTTAGAAGATAACATTGATGTCTTGGAAGCTAAGGATCAAGCCGGTGTAACTCTCCATAGCTCATTAGTCTTTGTGATGAGCCAAAATGGAACTCCCGTAACGAAGGCGGTTGAGGAATTGCTTGCTGAGACGAAACTGAACGATTTCAAAAAACAGCTAGCGTTGGATTTCTGCTTAGGCGAAGAAACTGTCTATCTTGATTACTGGGGATGTCACGCTCACGTGTTCTCGGGAGTTGAGCCACCGGGATCTATTTCTTGCGGCAAGTATTTTCGGGAAGAGGAATGCGACTTTCTATTGCTCACGTCTGAACACGTGGATCGTATGCTCAAATCATTATACGAACACTCGGATGATTTGCGTGTGATGAGAAAAGAGACGATAGGGCGCGTTGAGTATTTCAGAGATTTCTGTCGAAGCCATTCTAATTACTGGGTGGCTTATCGTTTTGACTTCTGAGCTTGTCAGGCAACCAAAATAAACGAGGGAAACGATATGCGATCCACATTGGCTGTTGCTTTCATTCTGTTGCTGACCGTCGGTGCATTGGCGCAAACCAAAGTATCCACAGGCGCGATGCTTTACACCGGCGTCTGGCAGCGCACGGTGCTGGTGATTGACGAAGCGCAGGGCAAGGTCGTTGACCAGATTCAACTCAACACCGGCACGCCGCAGGGACTGACGTTGTCTTATGACAAAAAGAAAATCTACGTCAGCACCTGGAACAACGGCATTGAAGTGATTGATCTGGCCACGCGCAAAGTCGTCAATTCGTTTACGCTGAGCGAAGGCGAGCGCATCGTGCGGCTGAGCGGTTTTGCGCCCGATCCGACCGATCAATTCCTGTACGCCACGATCACCGCTGCGGTGAAAAAGATTGATCGTTTTGAAATCGAAAAGCCCAAGTTCGCCGTGATTGATCTGGCGCAAAAGAAAATCACCAAGACTTTCGACTTTCCCAAAGAACACGATTCGCCTTTCGGCTTTCAGGCCGGCTACCGCGTTTCGCCCGACGGCAAGCTGCTGTATGTGTTCAAGGAAGACGTGCTGATCTTCGACCTCAAAGAGTTCAAACAAGTGGACAAGATCGAACTGTCCAAACCGCAACATCCTGGCATTTTCCCCGTGCGCATCGGCGCGGGCGGCGATCCCAACGAAGACCCCAGCATCGTGACTTCGGTCTTCAACGCGACTGATCCCGTCGTGCGGCGACGCATCTTCGGCATCGCGCGTTTTGATCTGAATACGCGCAAACTGGATTTCACGCCGATTGGCCCGGCGACGACCGGCATGACCGGCTTGCAGCTTTCGCCGGATCAAAAGACGGGTTACACGGTGGCCTTCAACGGCAGCGGCGCGACGCGGCGCACGGAGTTTTGGGTGTTCGATCTGACGGCGCGCAAACTGGTCAACAAACACGAATTCGACAGCCGCTCGCGGTTTTCCTTCACGCTTTCCGGCGACGGCAAACAGCTTTACATCCACGGCGCAGGGCCGACCATCGAGTGTTACGACGCGCAAACCTTCAAACAGCAGCGCGTCATCACTTTTGACGGCGATATGACGACGAACCTGCTGGTCGTCAAACCTCGGCCATAGCCGGCAGGTGGACAGGATTTCCAGGATTTCTTCAGGATTGGCAGGATGTTTTAGAGCGATAGTGTGACGAATCTTTTTGTTCTTGTTCATCCTGCAACCAATCCTGCGAATCCTGTCTATGCCGCATTCATTGGCGCACAAACTCAACCTTATGCAGTGGCGGTTGCACATCAAAGGGGCGGAAGATTTGCAAGGCGAACTGAGCCTTGCCGGTTCCGCCTCGTTTGAAACCAGCCCAATCCTTCAGCCGCTGGTTGCGCTCGCCGCGCAACTCATCCGCGAACATCACGGCGAAGTTTTTTTCGACGGCTGCGTTTTCGGCAACGAATTCTGCGAACACTTGTTGCCGTCTCCGGCTTCGATGCGGCAAACGCTGGCCGCCGCGCAATCGCGCCGACTGGCTTTCACTTTATTGACGCCTTACGTCAGCAACGAAGGAATTGCCGCGTTGCGTCCGCTGTTTGACGCGCTGGCCGATTGTGAAGACTGCGAAGTCGTCTTTAACGATTGGGGCGTTTTGAATCTGTTGCGCCGCGATTATCCGACGCTGCGCCCCCTACAAGGCCGCTTGCTGAACAAATCCTTGCGCGACCCGCGCGTGACGACGATGTATGCCGCCGCCCCCGCGCCGGCTTCGGCGTTAAACGTGCTGCAACGCTCCAACCTGGACAACGCCAGTTACGCGGCGATGCTCAAGCGGTTCGGCGTCGAGATGATCGAAATGGACAATCTGCCGCAAGGCAACGACCTCAACGCGGGTGGCCTGGACATCGCGGTTTATCTGCCGTTCGGATTCATCAGCACCAGCCGCGTTTGCATGGCGGCGGGTCTGCATTACCACAAAGCAGACAAGTTCCAGCCCGGCGCGCCCTGCCGTCACGAATGCCAAACGCATTTGCTCGAATACCAGTACACCAATTCGCCCTTCGGCAATCGCGACCAAAAGTTTTATCTGAAAGGCAATTCCTATTTTTATCACCACAGCGAAGCGATGCTGCGCGCGTTGCTGGAACAAGCCGCGCAAGGCCGAATCGCAAGATTGATTTTTCAACCACGCCTGCCGATGGTGGTTTGAGGGTCGTATGAAAATTTTGGCTCCCATCGCTGCACACGAAGAATTGGAAATGCTGGTCGCCGCCGGCGCGGAAGAGTTGTTTTGCGGCATCGTTCCGCGCGAGTGGATGGAAAAATACACTGGCGCAGTCTGGCTTAATCGCCGCAGCCCGAAAGGCGGCAGTTTGGAAACTTACGCCAAGTTGAAACGCCTGGTGGACGATGCGCACGCCTGCAAGCTGCCTGTCTTCATCACGCTTAACTCGCCCTTTTACACCGCCGAGCAGATGCCGCTGGTGATGGAGCTTGCCCAGCGGCTGGCGGGTGACATCGGCGTGGATGCGCTGATCGTCACGGACATCAATCTGCTGTTGCGGCTCAGCGAAGCCAAACTCGGTTGCGACCTGCACGTCAGTTCCGTGGCCGCAACGCTCAACACAGAAGCCGTGCGCTTTCTGCTGAACTTCGGTGTCAGTCGCGTCATCCTGCCGCGCAGCCTGACGCTGGCCGAAATCGAAACCATCACGTGCGACACCCGCGATGAAGTTGAAATCGAAGTGTTCATGCTCAACGACGGCTGCGCCTTTGAAGAAGGTTTTTGCGCGACAACGCATCACCACACGGTCGGCGCGTTTTGCACCAGTTTGTCTGAAATGGACACACGGTTTGAATGGGCGGGCAAGACGTTTTCCAATCGCCGCCACAACTGGCTGCGGCGCAATCTGACCGATTACCGCGAATGGGTTTGGTACTTGAACGGCAACGGTTGCGGCGCGACGGCCAAAGGCTTGCCTTACGGCCCGTGCGGTTTGTGCGCCATTCCGGACCTGCAACGCATCGGCGTCGCTTCGCTGAAAATCGTCGGACGCGAAGCCGCGCCGTTCAAGAAAATGGCCAGCGTCCGAATGGTGCGCGACATCGTCGAACGCACGCGCAACGGCGTGCCTAAACTGCACGTCATCGAACGCGCCAAATCCCTGCGCGAATCGCCCGAACATTGCGCGTCGGGGTTTATGTGCTACTACAAAGTTGAAGCCTGAACCGTGAAACCAACCGCCTCGCTCAATGAATACCGTCGCGCTTTCGCTTACCTCACGCCTTACTGGAAACGGCTGATGCTGGTTTTGTTCATCAGCCTGGTTTCGACGCTGCTCGGACTGGCGCAGCCCTACATCACCAAACTCCTGATTGACGAAGCCCTGTTGCGGCGCAATCTCAACGCCCTGTGGCAGGTCGCCGCGTTGATGGTGGCCGTGACGGTGCTGAGCTTCGCGCTCAACATTCTGTCCAGTTATCGCTACGTGTCGGTTTCCGCCGAAGTGTTGTTCGATATGCGGCTGGCGCTTTATCGCCATCTGCAAACGCTTTCGCCGCGCTTTTACGCGCGCACCAGATTGGGCGACATCGTTTCGCGCTTGAACAACGACATTGCCGAAATTCAGCGTGTCGCCGCCGACAGTTTGCTGGCGGTGTTGGCCAACGTAGTCTTTTTTATCGGCAGCGTCGCCATCATGCTTTGGCTCAATTGGCGACTGTTTTTGCTCAGCATCGCGCTGGTTCCGCCCAGCGTGCTGGCGTTGCGGCATTATCAAAGCCGTTTGACCGGACAGGTCAAAAGCTTGCGCGAACGCAGCGCGGACATCGGCAGCTTTCTGATCGAATCCTTGCAGGGTTTGCGATTGATTGTGACTTCGCGCGCCGAAGCGCACGAAGTTGCTCGTTTTCGCGCGCGCAATC
>CAZRXE010000872.1:0-2846 GCA_964603695.1 uncultured Heliomicrobium sp. | reverse complement strand
GCCAAGCCCATCGCACACATTTATCTCGGTTGCACGCCTTTTTGCCGCAGGTTCACGAATCTCTCGCGCTTCCAGCAGGCCGTCATCATTGATCGCATCTTTAGCCTTCGCCAATAGCAGAAATGAGTAAAGCGGATACCGGTTATCAAACATCCCGTGCGTGGCGCAGTGAATGATGGAGTAACTAGGGGCAATGGATTTGAACGTTTGCTCGGCAGCCTGTCCCCCGATCAGAATCCGGCTCTGATTCGGGTTAAAGAATCGGGCCAGCGTCTTCACCTCAGTCTCGGCATCGGGCAGTGGATCGAATCTATCGCCGCGCTTTTGATCCTTAACCGCGCTTACCGTTCCCGCCCCGATGATCGGATTGCCAAGAGCAAGCAATGAATGATTCGCTTCTTTGCCTATACCTTTTTGTCCTTTCACCTCTTTCAAAACACTCAGCGAAGGCGTGTGGAATATGGCAAAGTCTTCAATCAGGTAATGCTCTTCACGGGGCTGCAATGCCTGAAACGGCAGTTCCCACAACAGACTGTCCGGGACGATGCAGAGCGTGGTTTGCCCTTGAAGCTGCGGTTCGGCGGGCTTAATCAGCAGATCATAGAGTTCGCGCGATAATGCTCCGAAGCCCGAACGCCGCTCAGCCATCATTGAATGAAATCGCTTGACGCGCTCGGCCAAGTCACTGCGTTTCACAGGAATCGAATGGATACTCACTTCTGGGCTTTGCTGCTGATTCTTCGTCAAGACGAACAGATAGACTCGCTCCTGGCTGACGACAAATTCGAGGAAGGCCGTCTTGTGATCAACCATAAGTTCGTTAAGATCGGTCAGTGATAATAACCGCAACTGGTCGCGTTGAAATGCCGATTGTGAGGATGAGGCGTAAATGAGGTTTTGAAACGCCGCATACTTCAGCCGAGCTTCATCTGATTGTGCGGCCAGTTGCTTCAATCGGGAGCCTTCCGGAGACGGCTTCAAACGCTCGGCGATCATCTGATTGTTGAGTTCGATAATTCGTTGATTCAGCCGCTGCTCTTCATTTCTCTCAGATTCTGACATCGTTTGAGAGAGTTCCGTACGTCCGTGGCTCATTACGTCCAGGAGCGCGCGACTTTTCGCGCGCTCCGCAAAAAGCAGCGCGTCAAGCGGTCGCTTCTGGCTGATAAGCAAATCCATCACCGCGTGGTAGGAGGTAACCTTGTTCTCGAAATAAAGCTGGCGTTCCTCCTCCCGCCCGGCGACACGGAAACGCATTGTTTCAACTTGATCAATTGCCTGTGTCAGCGTTTGGAAGGCCAAGTTGGTCTCCTTCTGCCCTAGATAAGCCCTGCCGAGCGTCGTGGCGCTTACGTAAGAGAGATTGGGAAGGCGCAGTTTGCTAGCAAGTTTGAAGGCGGCTTCCGCCAGTTCAGCGGCGCGGTTGAAACTGCCCATTTCGTAAAACACTTCCGCCTGACGCCACAGGATTTCGCCGATCCTCGTTTGATCATCAACTTCCTTTGCCAGTGCCAGACTGCGGTCTAAGGTTGCCAGCGCCTCGGTGAATTGCCGTTGCTCCCGAAAAGCGGCACCAATTCCTTCGCCCGCCGCGATCATTACGTCCTTGTTTGAAATCGCCGTCGCTTGTTCGAGACTTTTTCTAAAGTGTTCGAGCGCGTGTACGGCATCGCCGCGCCGCTCGGCGCTGACTCCAAGATTCAAAAGTACGCGGGCCGATTCCGTCAGATTGTTCCGCGATTGGTGGATCGCCAGGCTCTGGTTCAGATGATTCTCCGCCTTCTCGTAATCTTCCTGTTCCAGATAGAGCACACCCAGGTCATTGAGAACACTCGCCTCGATTTCTTTCAGCGATAGCTTCTGCGCAAGATTCAAAGCCTGGTTGAGGTAATTCAGCGCGCGATTGTGTTCACCCGTGGCTTTATGGATGCGACCGAGTGAGGCTAGATTGTCAGCAATGTACGAGCCGAATTTCAAACTGCCCTTGTCCAGTTCTCGATACAGCGCAAGCGACCGGTCGAGATAGTCTACGGCCTGCGAATAGTTTCCTTCTCGTTGGCTGAGCATGCCCAAAGTCGAAAGCGCACTGGCAACGCCATACTCATCCGGCCACGCACCTTTCTCCGCGCTGCTGTTCTTCAAGGCTTCAGCAAGCTTGAGGCATTGTTCCGAATAATCTTTCGCCTGTTTGTAATCTTCCGAGTAGAGATACAGCGTGCCGAGATCGCTGAGAATATAGATCAAATCTCGCTGCGCCCCGGCTTCTTCAAAGAATTGCTTGGCGACAGTGTATGCCTGGATCGCTGCCTGCGTTTTCCCGCTTCCTGAATAGGTCAGCCCTTTGTTGTACCAAGTCGCGCCCAATCGTTTCTTGTCGCCCAACGCTTGAGCAACTTCGATGGCGACATCATAAAGATAAATCGCTCGTTCTGCGCCAGCGGAGTAGTAGTCTGATCTAGCCTGCTTCATCAGCTTTTCCCAGAGACGCGGCGTCAATAAACTCCGATGGTCGTTCAGCAACTGATAGAGTTCTGACTTTTGATTTTGATTGAGCCTCTGAAGAGTGGTGAGGAGTGCTTCTTCATCCGCAACCGTCGTTGAATTCGGCGACTGTGGAAACCCGACGATTGGCAGGAGAAACGTCAGCGACAGGATTGCCAGAACGATTGGCCGAAAGAATGGCAGTCTTCTTCCGGCCAACGATTGTTTGCCGCCCTTGTTGAGGCGGTGGTCAATTGCTTTGTAAGAAATCAACCTGTGGATCATAGATTTGCTGGAGATTCGCTCTTTGACTTCGCTACCAAATCATACATGCAAGCGCACGTATGATTGCAGCCAGCACATCT
>CAZRXE010000871.1:0-2565 GCA_964603695.1 uncultured Heliomicrobium sp. | reverse complement strand
TTGCGTTCGTGCATGGTGTTGACCACGCGCATTTCGCCTTTGGGATTGGCGCGCTCTTTGGTCGCCAGCGCGTAAGGGATGATGCCGGTCACTTCGCCGCCGGCGTCGAGCACGGCATTGGCGACTTCGCCCATCAAACCAATGCCGCCAGCGCCGTACACGAGGCCGATTTTTTTGGCCGCCATCGTTTGTCCGAGCAAGCGCGCCTGCTCTGCATAAGCCGCGCGCCTGCCCGAACTCGACCCGCAAAACACACAGATTCTTTCGATCTTTACTTCGTTCATTCAGCTACTGCTCTACTTCTTATTAGATGACGTCGTTTTGTTTTGCTCCGCGAAGGGATAGACATCGGGAATCACCTTCACGCCTGTTGTGAATTTGTACGGCGCAAGTAGCAAACCGCTCGGAAACGTCAGTTCAACCATATACGCCGTCCAGCCCTGCTTCGGCAGCGGAACCTTTGCAACATAAGTGCCATTGCCTTGCTCCTGCAACGGACTGCTTTTCCACTTCGCGCCAATGCTGGTCAGACGAAAATCGCGCGCGCCCGGATTCGACGCCTGCCACAGTTTCACTTCCGAAGGTTTGGTTTTCGTCGTCACGCGAATCGTGCCGTCTTTTTCAATCTTCCAATCGAACTGCGGCAGTTCCGCGTTGGTCAAGATTGCATTGTAGGCGGCCAGCAGCGTCATCCACGCATCCGAACCACGCATCGAGTGATCGGTGTTCGGAACATAGCGCAAGTACTTCACGCCCGGCAGATCGTTGTAATAGAACTGCCAGGAATCGGGCAAAAAGAATTGATCGCCCGTCGCATTCAAAATGAACTTCGGCATCGTGAAGCGATGGCGGTATTCGTAAGGCTCGACGATCTTCATCAACTCTTTGTATCGCGGCGAATCCTGCTGATCCATCAGGCCCATCGTTTCGTAATCGCCCACCGCCGGCGCGTAATAACCGTAGACTGCCAGATGATGCTTGAATGACGGAATGACGTTCAACAGATCAATCACAATCGGCACAATCGCCACCACGCGCTTGTCCACCGCCGCCGTTGTCCAGGTCGTCCAGCCGCGTTTGGATCCGCCGGTTACGACAAAGCCGTCAATTTTGGTGCTGCCGCCTTCGGCGCTGCCGCAGACTGAAACCACGGTGTCCATCGCGCGCACAGCCGCTTTGGTCATGGGCAATCGCGCCGGCCAACTGTCGTCGCCGGTCTTCAGATACTTGTCCCAGGTATAGGCAATCATTTCGTCTTCGGTGCGCGGCTTTTTGTCGTCGCTGAAAGTCAGCGGCTGATTCGGAACCATGCGCAATTCCGTGACGACGGATTTAGTGGACGTGGCGATTTGAACAATCTGCCCGTCGGCGTCTTTCGGCGCGGCGCTGTTGTTGTTGCCGCCGGTGATGTAAAGCAGCGACTTGCTGTTTTTCACTTCGTCCGGCTTGACCATCAACATCCAGTGCCACCAGACATTGCGATCCACTTCATTGGTCGAGCGCCAGGTCTGCGAAGTCATTTTGATGACGAAGGTCGTGTAGCCCTTGCCCGCCACTTTGTTGACGATCTCGTACTTGTAGCTGGGATCGGGCGCTTCAATGTATTTGTCGAGCGCAGTTTTCTCTTTCGCCGGCATCGGCGCTTGGGCCGATGTAATGAGGGGCAACAGCGAAACAGCAATCAATAAAAATGAGGTTTTCAGCAATTTGTTCATGTTCTTTCCTGGGGTTGGGGTGTTGATGTTCGCCGCACGTTGATTTACGCAGCGGCGAAGTCTGTGTACTGCCGGACTTCCGGCGGATGAAAGGCGAGTACGATGTCTTCATGCGGCACGCCTGCTTCGAGCAAGGCATCGGCGACGGGGCGATTGGTTCGATCATCCTGAATCCAGACCTTACCGTCAATGATGTCCAGGTGAATTGAAGAGTGATGTATACGTCGCTCGCCTTCCCAGCCAATGCGAACAACTTCGTAATGATCTATGTCAGGATTGACCACCACCTCAGTTTGGACATGCCCATTCTTCGGAAACCAGCTTCCATACTCTTGCACGATATGCTTCACGATTTCACGGTAGCGATTTAGTTTATCCATTTGATGATCCTTTCTGTTTTCACATCAAAGACGATTAAGCGGAGACGCTGCCGCTCAAGTATCAACTGACCCAGCGGCTCTGAAAAAATACCTGCCCAAGCGCGTTGGGTGATTGCCAAATAAAGAACTCTGTCGGATTCGGTTTCTGCCAGAACATCCCGGTACATATTGAATTGTCCGACTGCAGTTTGCAGATCGTCCACCGGGGATGGATTTAGAAAGCCTTTGATTTCGATGGCGATTCGTTCAGACTGCTTTTCCGCTGTCACTGCCGGACGCTCCGCTCCCAGATCAGCCCATAAATCACGATCACCGTAACCGAGATAAAGTTGATTATCTGTGATCGCCCACCCGTCTGCGATTAGAGCTTCAACAACAATGTCGTGGTAAAGGTCTTTGGCCGGCATTTTTATCACCTTTATGAACCGCGCACGAAACTCATTTTCAGGTGGATCGCAATTTATCAGAGG
>CAZRXE010000870.1:0-6111 GCA_964603695.1 uncultured Heliomicrobium sp. | reverse complement strand
GCGACTTTGAGCCTGTCGCGCCTATCGGCTTCGGTAAAGACGCGCCCCATCAGCAGCGGGATTTGCATCGCGCGAAAATAATGCGGCGTGACGATGCCGAGATTGACGGCACGGCGTACCAGCGGATTCGCCTTCGATGCTCATGCCTTGATTCCACAGGCGATCACCGCCACTCAAAGGCAACACAACGTTGGCTCCGGCGACCTCCACACCTGGCAGCGCATTCACTCGTTCCACCAGTTCGTGGAAAAACGGCGCGCTGTCGCCTCGGTAATTAATGCCCGGCACGGTGACGCGCAACGTCAGAACATTGTCGGGATTGAATCCCAACCGCACCTGTTGCAGCCGCATGAAGCTGCGCATCATCAATCCAGCGCCCGTCAGCAGAATCAACGCCAACGCGATTTGCGTCACAACTAACAACTGCCGCAACCGCCCGCGACTTGCGCAGGCTCCGCCGCGCCCGCCTTCCTTGAGCGATCCGATCAAATCAATGCGCGCCGTCTGCCAAGCCGGAGCCGCGCCGAAAAGCAAACCGGTCAGCAACGAAGCAGCCAACGTGAACGCCAGCACACGGCCATCTATATCGAACGTCATCCAGAACGGCAATTCGATGGGAATGGCCGCCCGCAGCCAACTCACTCCCATCCAAGCCAGCGGCATTCCCACCATACCGCCCAACGCGCCGAGCAGCAGGCTTTCGCAAAGCACTTGCCGGACGATGCGCCAACGGCTTGCCCCCAGAGCGACACGCACGGCCATTTCCCTTTGCCGAGCGGCGGCGCGAGCCAGCAACAGATTCGCCACGTTGGCGCAGGCAATCAGCAACACAAATCCGACCACGCCGAGCAGCAGCCACAAGCCGCGCCTGTAATCTTTAACCAGATGGTCGCGCAAGCTCGTGACGCTCACATCTATGCCTTCATTCGTATCGGGATGCATTTCAGCCAGACGGCGAGCAAGGTTGTGCATCTCGGTTTGCGCTTGTTCAAGCGTCACATCCGGTTTAAGCCGCGCCAGCGCTCCTATGCCACGCATCGAACGCGGAACTTGCGGACCGTAAGCCATCGGAATCCAAAACTCCGACGCCGCCGGAAATTTGAAGCCGGGCGGCATCACGCCGACGACTTCCCAGTTATTTCTGATCTTGCGTCCGACAATTTGCGGGTCGCCGCCGTATCGCCGCTGCCACAAAGCGTAGCTGAGCAGCATGACGTGATGATTTTTCGGATGATTCTCTGCCGGCGTAAAGGTGCGGCCCAGCAACGGCGCTACGCCTATCAATTCAAACAGGCGATCTGAAGCCATCGCGCCGGGCAGTTCTTCGGCCTCGCCCGCCCCGGTAAAGGTGAACGTCAAATCCTGATAACTGCCGATGTCGGAAAAGACGCTGCTCTGCGCGCGCCAATCAAGATAGTCTGGATAGGAAACGCCCAGCGCCGCGCCGCCGCGTTTGCCCGCAATCTCATCCAGCAACACCAACCTTTCCGGCTGCCGGTAAGGCAACGGGCGCAACAACACGCCGTTGAAAAAACTGAACAGCGTGCTGTTTGCTCCAATACCCAAAGCCAACGTCAGCACGGCGATCAACGTAAAGCCCGGCTGCTTCGCCAGCATCCGCACGCCGAAGCGCAAGTCCTGCCACAAGTCAGCAAGCATCTTTGTCTTCCGAGTGGTTCCGAGCGTGACGGGTTCCGAGGCGGCCTGCCGTTCGACTTGCCGCAAGGCTTGCGCCAGCGCGTCGCCTTCGCTCAATTCAGCCAGCGCGCGGCAATAGGCGTCCGCTTCCGTCACGCCGCCGGCGAGCGACTCTTCGTAGCAGTCGTCCAGATGCTGCGCGAGTTCTTCGACCATGGCGGCTTCGCGCGTCGGCGCGAGTTGTGAGTTTGCCAATCGTCTTCTGATTTCGAGTTTCCAGTCAGGCATAACGATTTCCCAGTCTTTCAAGTGGAATCATTCAGAATCATTCACTTCGCAGCGCGGCCAGCGGATCAACCTTCGTTGCGCGCCGCGCCGGAATCCCACACGCCACCAACGTCAGCAAAATAGCAATCAGTAAAAAAGTCAGTGGGCCTGTTGCGCCGACGCCGAAGAGCAAGCCCTTCAGCAAATGCGTCAGCACACAAAGGCGATCCGCTTCGCGGTCGGGCAACGGACGCAGCAACACAACTTGAATCACGCTGAAGATGGACGTGTTCGCGCCTAACGCCAGCGCCAGCAGGAATACGGCAATCGAAGTAATGCCCGGCTGCTTCGCCAACATCCGCAAACCAAAACGCAGGTCTTGTAAGAGCGAGTTCATTCCGATGCCTCATTTACGTTCGATCAATTCAGGCGCCAGTTGCGCGACGCGCGCTGGCAGCGAACGTTCCGCTCGCGCCAGTTCACATTCCAGCAAGCGTCAGTCATAAACTTGCAAGATGCGCGTCGCGGCCTCTTCTTCGGGCGAGCCCTCGGCGCGCCCCTTTCGTAGTCGGCGTCCAATTACAGCGCCAATTCCTCTACGATTTCGTTTTCGTGTTGCGACGACAGGTACAATGGCGCTAGACGTTGGCGGACGATGCCTTTCCAGTTCGGCATATCACTGAAGCAAAATTTATAAGGTGTATTCATTCTCCATTTGTGAGTTGTCATTTCGCATTTGTCATTGCCCAAAGCCAGCCTCCGGGGTCTATTCATTCTCCGGATTTAGTCACAGAGGGCACCGCAGAACACAGAGAACATCCAATATCTCGGTGATCTCCCTGGTCTCAGTGGCCGAAAATGAATAGACCCTGGCCCGCACCACAGGGCGCAATGTCAAATGACAAATCCAGAATGACAAATGGAAAACGAAGCCAAATTCCCCTTGGGAATTTGGCTCGGGTGCATAACTCATTCGTGTTTCAGGGCGGCCAGCGGCTCCACGCGAGTGGCGCGGCGCGCGGGCAGGTAACAGGCGACCAGCGTCACGCCGAGCAACAGCAGCGCGAGCGCGCCAAAGGTGAGCGGGTCAGCGGCGCTGACGCCGTAAAGCAGGCGTTGTAACAAGCGCGTCAAAGCCAGCGCGCCCAGCCAGCCGACCACTAGACCTGTTGCGATGAGTTTGAGTTGCTCACCCAGGATGAGCCGGTAAAGGTCGGCGGATTGCGCGCCCAACGCGCGGCGGATGCCGAGTTCGCCCTTGCGCTGCGCGACCGTATACGCCGCAACGCCGTAACTGCCCACCAGCGCCAGCAAGACGGCCAGCGCCGACAGCCAATTGAGCAGCAAGGCATTGAAACGCGGGCGTGCCAGAAGCGCGGCGCGTTGCTCATCCAGCGTAGCCACGCTGGTGGCAACTTGCGTGGCGTCCATGTCTGCAATAGCGCGGCGTACGGTGTTGATAAAGCTGGCCGCGTCCTGCGTGGTACGCACAGCAAAATGGTTCAGCCCGTGGCCGGTTTGCGTGTTCGGGCGGTAAATGCCGTAGCGTTCATCAAGTAATTCGCGATGCCGCACATCGCCGGCGATGCCGACGATGGTCAGCCACGGCGCTTGCGAGTCCGTCGGGTCCAGCTTGATGCGTTGGCCGATTGGATTCGTGCCGGGCGCAAGCAAGCGGCGCGCGAGCGTTTCGTTGACGATAGCGACGGGCGGTGCATCGGCGACGTCGAATTCGTTGAACTCACGACCGGCCTTGAGCGGAATGCCGAAGGTGCGGAAGTAGTGCGATGAAACTACGCCCAGATTGGCCACTGGATTTTTGTCTGCGTCGGTTGGCGATTGCCCGTCCAGAGCGAAATGCGTTTCCCAACCGACTTCGCCGTCAAGCGGACGCATTAGCACGGCGCTGGCCGCGACAATGCCGGGTTGCGCCTCCAAACGTTCGATCAGTCGGCGATAAAACTCGCGGCGCGCTTCTGGACCGGCGTATTTCGGATGGGCGTGCAGACGCAATTGCATCGTCAGTACATTGTGCGAATCGAAGCCCGGATTGACGCGGCTTAGATTCAGGAAGCTGTGCAAAATGAGCGTCGCGCAGATCAACAGCATCAGCGTCACGGCGATTTCGCCCGCGACCAGCGCGCCGCGCCAGCGTTTGCCCGCGCGACTGCCAACCAGTTTGCCGCCGCCTTCGCTCAAAACTTCGTTCAGATTCGTGCGCGCTGCAGTCAACGCGGGCAACAGTCCTGCCAAACATGCTGTCAGCGCGCTGATCAGCACGCTGAACAGCAACACAGCGAAGTTGAGCCTGACCGTTTCAATGCGCGGAATGTCATCGGGCGCGAGCCAGACCAGCCAGCGCATCAACCAATAAGCGAGCGTCACGCCCGCCGCGCCGCCGGCCACCGCCAGCAAGCTGCTTTCGCAAAGCAGTTGCCGCACAAATGCGGAACGTCCGGCTCCCAGCGCCGCGCGCACAGCGAATTCACGCCGCCGCGCCGAGGCTTGCGCCAGCAATAGATGGGTCACGTTGGCCGCGCCGATCAGCAACAGCAATCCGGTCGCCGCCAGCAAAGCCCACAGCGCCGGACGCGCGTTGCCGAAGATGTGTTCGGTCAGCGGCTTGAGTACCACGCGTTGGCCTTCGGATTTGGTTTCGGGATGCTCGCGGGCGATGCGCGCGATAATCGTGTTCAATTCGGCTTCGGCCTGGGCGAGCGTAACGTTTGACTTGAGTTTGCCTAAGACTTGCAAAAAGCCGGCACCGCGATTGGTGAGTCCTCGCGCGCTCGCAGTGGCCTGAAACGGCAACCACAATTCAGCACCTTTGGGAAAATCGAATCGCGGCGGCATGACGCCGATGACAGTGAAGTTTTGTTCGGTCAACGTCAGCGTTTGCCCGACGATGTGCGGGTCGGCATTGAACCGGCTGCGCCACAGTGCATCGCTCAGCACCGCGACTTTCGGTCCATTCAACACATCGTCACGCCCGTCGAGGACACGCCCCAGCGCCGCCCGCGCGCCCAGCAGACCGAAGAAGCCGCCGCTGACGCGCGAACTTTCAATTTGAAACGGTTCGCCGCGATTGGTAACCACGTAACCAGCGCCCAGCACAATAGTCGGCATCGCAGCCATCCCGTCGAAGCTGCGGCTTTGCGCCTGCCAGTCGGCGAACTCTGCGAAGGCTACTTCAACCAGCGGGTTGTAAGCCACTGTATCTTGCTTCCATGCGACCACCAGCCGCTCCTGTTCGGCAAATGGCAGTGGGCGCAGCAGCACGGCGTAAATGACGCTGAACATCGCCGTCGCCACGCCGATGCCCAGCGCCAGCGTCAACACAGCGGCCAGCGTAAAACCCGGCTGCTTGCGCCACAGACGTAAACCAAAGTGAATGTCTCGCAAAAGTGAGTTCATCGGATTGCCTCCTCGGCGTTCGATCAGTTCAAAAGACGGTTGCAGCGGCGAGCGTTCAACGCGGCGCAGCTCACATTCGAGCAAACGCCAGTCATAGGCCCTCACAACGCGCGCTTCTGCTTCCTTTTCCGAGAAGCCGCCAGCGAGGTCCTCTTCATACGCAGCTTCCAAATGAAGCGCCAACTCTTCTACGATGTCGTTTTCGCGTGCGGGTGGCAGACGCAAGACCGCGAGCCGGGCGCGGACAATGTGTTTCCAGTTCGGCATAAATCATTCGTGCTTGAGAGCGATCAATGGGTCTACCTGAGTGGCCCGCCACGCGGGGACAACGCAAGCTGTCAGCGCGGTGACGAGCAACAGCGCAGCCACCACGGTGTAAGTGAACGCATCCGTGGCCGTCACGCCATAAAGCACTTGCGACAACAGACGCGTCACGGCGTAAGCGCCGAGCAGGCCAATGCCGATGCCGAAACCGATCAGGCGAAGCCCTTGTTTAACGACGAAGCGGAAGATGTCGTGGGCTTGCGCGCCGAGCGCCATGCGCAGTCCGAGTTCGTGTGTGCGCTGAGCGACGGCAAATGACATTACGGCGTAAAGCCCCACCGTCGCCATCACCAGCGCCAGCAACGCAAAGATGCCCAATAAAATGGTGATGACGCGCTTGGGCGAACTGCGTTCGCGGTAGGATTCGTGCAAGGTTTTGCTTTCAGAAATCGGTAGGTTTGCGTCCAGTGCGGCCAATTCACGCCGCATCGCTCCCGCCAATTGCGTCACGTTTTCTTCCGCAGACGA
>CAZRXE010000869.1:0-7430 GCA_964603695.1 uncultured Heliomicrobium sp. | reverse complement strand
TTGTTACCACACCGCCGCCGACCGCTGTGGGCGGAACGATCTGATTGGAGTTGTTAAAAATCGCGTCAATGCAAACACCTACGCCCACCGAAATGATCGCTTGCCCGGAAATGGTCGTGCCCGCAGCGATGGTGTAAGTAGTGCCACTGATATTGATTGAACCGGCGGTGGTCGCCGTGGCGGGGTTGTAAGCCAGCACGACTCCGCAAATAAGCGCGGAGGTTTCCGCCGCTACGGTGGTGGAGGGTTTCCATTTGACGACCAGCGCCAGGCAAAGCGTCAAACAAAGTGTGAGAATCGTTGTTTTCATTCGCATAGAACTATCTCCTTGAAGCTTCTCGAAAAACAGGCGGTGCGAGTGAGGCGCGAGTCGCGAATGCACCTCGTGAGGACTGAAATTACCTGTCTCCGATCTCGTCTTCGGATTAAGCGCAATTGGATTCGGATTTTGAAATAACGGGTGTTTTACAACGCGGAACAGCCGCCAATCAGTCAATGCAATCCCGTCAATGCTTGACGGGATTTGACGGGCCAACCGCGATGGAATTGGTTAAAGATCGTAACCGGGATTACCACCAACTGAGGGACTGAATGGGTATTCAGGTTGGCACCAACCCCTTGACCGGTTGCACGAATTGTCAATAAATGCAGGCAGGGCTGGAACGGAAACTTCTCGCAGTGTCGGCAAGAAGCATGCCCGATCCGCCAGGGGAGTTTGCTTGATCGCTGCCCAGTGAGTAGCCGGTAAATGTTTTACGTGTTCGTCAGAGATTCAGTCCGCAATTGTGAACCGCTCAGACGCGGACAACCCTATCGAGGTTGGCCAGAGAAATTTCACGTTGTTACGATGCCGGTTCAGGGATTTCCTCAATCACGCGTCGCTCACGGCAGCGCGGATCGGCAGCGTCATTTGAGGGCACTTGGAAAGAGGGCTTGTCAGGATTGTGCAAAATCTTGAATCGGCCCGCTCGCGGCAAGTCTTCTAAAATAATCAGATGAAATAGCAGCGCCAAAGCCCAATCCAAACTTTGATCCGATGAGTTACCTTGGAGATTTGAGGCGTTTGTGAGGAACTCATCCGGGCGCTGAGTGTACGCATTTTGCTCCTACCCGTCCATAGCTTTTCAGGCGCGGGAGCAATTTTAATCTTTGTAGATCAGGCATTTGGCCAGTTTAGGGAAAGCGTAAGACAGACTGAGGCGGACTCACTTGATGCCGAATTCGGCACTGATAAAATCCTTCACGCCTTCAGGGCCGCGCAGCCGCAACCAGAGCGGCCCGTCTTCCGGCTCCACGGCCAACTCAAATGCGAAAAAGGGACAGCACAACCGCTCTCTGGCAATGAACTCCGCAGACAGCAAAATCGTGTCCTGCCTGGAAGGCAGGCGAAATCCATAACCGTCCGGCAAAGGGCGAATTTCTTCCATCACCGCGCGTAATTCTTTGGTCACGACGATGTGGCGTCTTCGTTGTTCAGCATCCAGCGCCAGCATATTGCAGGCAAACAGCGGCTTTTGTTCAGGTATCTTTTGTTGAACTTTGTTTTGATCATTCATCTCACTCCTTGCCGCTGTTGGAACAGCGGAACCGATTGCCGAACCGGCAAAGGCAATCAGCAACAGACTCAAAGCAGGCCAACTTTTCATGAACAGCTCCTCTCGACAAAAGTGTTAGTTTTTTTGTTTCGCACTGGCAGGTTGCTCGTTGCAGCAATCGCAAGTTCGCAGCCGGGCGCTCAATTCCTCTCGCACCGTACGCAAACACCCGATTTGTTCATCAATCTTTTTCAACTTGGCTTCGACACAAGCCCGCCGCGCGGCAGGCTGATGAGGTTGGGTTTCGAGCAGGGAGATAAACTCCTCAAGCTCGCGCAAAGTGAATCCAAGTTCCTGCATTTGTTTAATCAGCAACACCGTCCGCACAGTCTCTGCTGGATAGTCTCGATAGCCGGACGCCAGCCGTCGCGCGGCGGGAATCAATCCGCGCCGTTCGTAAAACCGAACGGCTTGAACGCTGACACCGGCAGTTTTGGCCACTTCTCCAACCTTCATTCTTTGCTCCTCTCATATGGCAGTATGAACCCTGTCCTTAACTACAAGGTCAAGGCGAATCTGAAAGCTCGCGCAACTCCAACCGGAGAATGCTATAAAAGGATTTCGGGTTGGCCTCAAAACCGCAGATTGTGGCCGCCGATTTGCTGTCTCGAAAAGGCGATTTTCAGTCTCAATGGAAACTTCAACATCATGAAACTAAGCGCCAGATTGGTGTTGCTGCTCACGTTTTCGGTCGGAATCGTGACGGCGGCGGCCACCTTGATTACCCTGCATCAACGCGAGCGAACGTTGCGTGACGCCGCGCGTGAAGAAGTCCGCATACACGCGCTCACCTTGCGAATCGCGCTTGAAGAAGATTACCTGACCGGGCGGACACTGGACGCGCAACGATTGATCAATCGTTTGCGCGAAAACGTGGGCGTTTACAGCGTGGTGCTGTTTGACGCCGAGGCGAAGATTATCGGAATTTCCAATACCTTTGCGCCGGAAGAATTCCGTTATTTGAATGAAGCGCGGCAGGTCATTGCCGGCAGCGAGCCGATTGGAATTCCGCGCAGCATCGGCGGCGAGGAGTATTACTCGTTGGTGATGCCGCTCAAGGTGGAAAGTCGCTGCGTCGGCGCGATTGAAATCGTGCAGTCCATCTCCTTCGCCAAAAACCACATTACCAAAGCGCGTCTGGATATTGCGACCACGGCGGTGCTGGTCTTTTTCATGATTTCGTTGGTGGTCACGCTGGTGACGCGCTACAACCTGGCGCAGCCGATCCAGGAGCTTTTGGACGGCGCAATGGCCATTGGGCGTGGCGATTTAAATCACAAAGTGATCCTCAATCCGCGCGCGGGCGAATTGGCCAGACTGGGACAGGAATTCAACCGGATGGCCGGCAGTCTGGCCGAACAGCGAGTAGCCGCCGCGCGCGAAGCCGAAGAGCGAGTCGCGCTGGAACGTAGGCTGCGGCACAGCGAACAACTGGCCGCCGTGGGCAGTCTGGCCGCCGGCGTGGCGCACGAAATGGGCGCGCCGTTGCAGGTCATTGACGGACGCGCCAAACAATTGCTCAACAATCCCAACGCCCCGCTCGAAACGCGCCAACGTAACTTGACCATCATTCGTCATCAAGCCGCACGCATCACACGCATTGTTCGCCAGTTGCTGGATTTGGCTCGCCCGTATAATTTGCGGCTTCAGAATGTCAAATTGTCGGCGCTGATTCGCGAAGCAGTGGAATTGATCGAACCACAAGCCGAAAGCGCGGGCGTTCGGCTTGAAACCGCTTTCGCCCCGGACGCGAAAGTGGAAGCTGACCGGGAGTTGATTCATCAGGTGCTGTTGAACATCTGCCAAAATGCAATTCAGGCAATGCAGCAAGGCGGGCATTTGCTGATCGAAGGCATCAATGACGCAACAACCAAAGATTGCCGGCAATTCGCGGCTTTACGCGTTTCTGACACCGGCACTGGCATAGCGGCGGAGCATCTGGGACAAATCTTCGTCCCCTTTTTCACAACCAAGGAAGTCGGTCAGGGAACCGGCCTGGGTTTACCGGTTTCGCGCCACATCATTGAGGAACACGGCGGCTGGATCGAAGCCGCCAATCGCGCCGAGGGAGGCGCGATTTTTACCGTTTACCTGCCGCAAGCCGCTGTTTCCAGCGAGCAGGAAATCGGAGCGGGAAACATCGCATGAAAACAAGAATTCTGATTGCCGAGGATGACGCGGACCTGCGCGATTTGTTGCAGGACGATTTGGAAGACGCCGGATATGAAACCGTCGCGGCCATTGACGGGCGCGCGGCGCTCGCGCGTCTGGAAAAACAGGATGAACAAATAGACCTGCTCATCACAGACGTGCGCATGCCCAGCCTGGGCGGCGGCGAACTTCTTTCCGCCGTGCGAACGCAGCGCCCGGAAATCCCTGTCATAGTCATCACGGCTTTCGGCTCCGTCGAACAGGCCGTGGAAATGGTCAAGGCGGGCGCGTTTCAATACTTGACCAAACCTTTCGACACCGAAGACCTTTTGCGCGCAATCGGCGAAGCTCTCGAACGCACCGCGCCACAACGCGAACAAGCGCGTTTGCGCAGAGAATCGCCGCAAACGCCCTCACGCATCATAGGGGCCTCGCGCCCAATGCAGGAGTTGTTCAAACTCATCGCTCGCGCCGCCCGCAGCGCCAGCACTGTGCTGATTACGGGCGAATCCGGAACGGGCAAGGAATTGGTTGCGCGCTCGGTTCACGACGTTTCGGAACGCAAAGGTGCGTTCGTCCCCGTCAACTGCGCCGCGATTCCCGCCGAACTGATGGAATCGGAATTATTCGGCCACACAGGGCAGGCCTTCACCGGCGCGAAACAAGCGCGGGCGGGACTGTTTGAATCCGCCGATAACGGTACGCTCTTTCTGGATGAAATAGGCGAAATGCCGCTGGCCGTGCAGCCCAAACTGCTGCGCGTTTTGCAGGAAGGAACCGTCCGCCGCGTCGGCGCGGATCGCGAACGCGAAATCAACGTCCGCGTCATCGCCGCCACCAACCGCGACCTCGAAAAAGAAGTCAGTCAAGGCCGCTTTCGCGAAGACCTCTACTGGCGCTTGAACGTCATTCATCTGCACCTGCCGCCGCTGCGCGAACGCCCCTTCGACATTCCGCTGCTGGTGGAACACTTCCTGAACAAACTGGCCGAAAAATCACGCCGCACGCCGCCGAACATTCTGCCCGAAACGCTGGCCGTGCTGACGGCCTATTCCTGGCCGGGCAATGCGCGCGAACTGGAAAACGTCATCGAACGCGCCGTCGCGCTGGCCGAAGGCGACAACCTGACGCCGGACGATTTGCCGGACCGCGTTCGCTCGAACGCGCAAACAGGCAATCTGCTGGCGCGCGCCGGCGAACGCCGCATGACACTGCGCGAACTGGAAAAGGAATACATCGTCGAAGCCCTGCGCCTGACCGGCGGCAACAAATCTCGCGCCGCCGAAATTCTGGGCTTTGATCGGCGCACACTGCACCGAAAGCTGGATGAATATCGCACCGAAGACCCTTCCTTTCATTTGTGATGCCCGCAGGCCGAAGCGAGCGCGTAACCGTTCGCGTTTCCTTGTCCTGCATTGCCTCACTGCTGAGACGATTTGTCGCGCTTTTGCGTTTGGCAATCCTGATTCGCGCGATTTTCAACCGGCATAATTCTTGCAAACTACCTTTGTTGGGAAGTGAAGTTCCTCTTCCCGAGTTTCCATACTTTTAGGAGTCTGACTTGCGCGCCGCTTTGGGCGACTTCCCGCAAAAACGGGGGCGGCGCGCTTGCCTCGGAAAGATCAACGGTCTTTCCGGGGCTTTTTTGTTTTCGGCGCTAACTACACGAGAAACCAAGTCTTCTTGCGTTTTTATCCTCGCCGAGAGCAATCTGCGAGCATGAAAAAAGAACACGTTACGCTGACCGATGAAGAGCGCGCGACTTTGAAGGAGTTGCTCGCCAAAGGCTCTTTGAAAGTTAAGACGTTCAAGCGCGCTACGGGCTTGCTAGAGTTGGATCGCGGGCGCACATTGCAAGCCGTCGCCCAGACCTTGCAGGTCAATTACAACACGGTGGCGGCGTGGCGCGAGAAATACGCCGCAGGCGGTCTCGACGCAGCGCTCTACGACCAGCCGCGTTCCGGTCGTCCGATTGAAATAGATGGCATCGCCCGCGCCAAAATCACCGCCCTGGCCTGTACGCCTGCGCCGGCAGGTCATGCGCGCTGGAAGTTGAGCCTGCTCGCAGAGAAAGCGGTGGAGTTAGAATACTGCGAACATATTTCCGATACGCACGTCGGCACGCTGCTCAAAAAAACGAACTCCAGCCGCACTTGAAACGCACCTGGTGCATCGGGAAATTCGATGCGGCGTTTCTCGCCCGGACGGAAGCGTTGTTGGCGCTGTATGCCAAGCCTTATGACCCGAAATATCCCGTCATTTGTTACGACGAACGACCTTGTTTTCTGCTCGGTGAAGCCGTTGCGGCGTTGCCGATGGCGACGGGCAAAGTGACCAAGGAGCATTATGCTTATGAAAAGAACGGCTCCTGCACTTTACTGGCCGCGATCGAACCGTTGACGGGACAACGCCTGGGTTTGGTACGCGCGCAACGCACCAAAAAAGAGGGTTCTCTGGGAACTGCCGGATAAACCCCAATATCTTGTGATCTTGGAGCGCGGTTGAAGTTGTGGCAGGCTGAGGCCGAATCAATCTTCTTTTGAAAGGTACCGACCGATGCCGCCGATGATCGAGTTTCCATTGAATTTGCCGGAAGTCCGCGTGTTGAAGACCGAATTGAAAAAGCGAGAAATCGTCATTACGGTCGAGAGCACGCGCCCCTATGCGATCTGCTCCCGCTGTGGAGAGAAGACCTTTGAATTTCACAGCTACGATGATCCGATCCGCTTGAGGCATTTGCCGATTCTGGAGCAGCGCGTGTTCATCGAGTTGCGCCCAAAGCGTTACCGCTGTCCGACTTGCGACAATCATCCGACGACCACGCAGCAGTGCGATTGGTACGAGCCGCGCTCGCCGCACACGAAGGCCTTTGATCACTCGCTGCTGCGGCAGTTGATCAACAGCACGGTCAGTGACGTGGCGCGCAAGCAGGAGGTCAGTTATGACGCGGTTCTGGGGGCGATCAACCGTGGTGTGGCGCGCTCGGTCAACTGGAGCGAGTTCACCTCGCTGAAGGTCATCGGGATGGATGAGATCGCGCTGCGCAAAGGTCACCGCGATTTCGTTGTGATCGTCACTTTGCGGCGTGGGGATGGCGACATTGCATTGCTCGGCGTGCTTCCCGATCGGAAGAAAGAAACGGTGGTGGCTTTCCTGCGTTCGATCCCGGTCGAATTGCGGGCGAGTATTGAGCGTGTCTGCACCGATATGTACGAAGGTTACACGAACGCGGTCAAAGAAGAGGTCACGCAAGCCCAGGTGGTGATTGATCGTTTTCATGTCGCGAAGGCGTACCGTGAGTGCGCCGATAAGTTGCGCAAAAGCGAGTTGCGCGAATTGAAGCAAGAACTGGATGCAGAAGAATACAAACTGCTCAAAGGCACGATGTGGCCGTTTCGCCGGAATGCCGCCGATCTTGAGCCGGAGCAGGAGCAAGCCGTCGCGCTGCTGTTGGAATGCGCGCCTGATCTGCGCAAAGCCTATGATCTGCGCGAAGAGTTGAGTGCGATCTTTGACGCTGAACAAAGTAAAGAGTCGGCCAAACTGTGAACCTGCGGCAAAAAGGCGTGCAACCGAGATAAATGTGTGCGATGGGCTTGGCCTGTCTGGCGGCCTGCCGTAGGATTCGCGGCCATGGCCAAGCAAGATGACATTCCCAAGACTGACCCTTCGGAAATCGAGGCG
>CAZRXE010000868.1:0-6619 GCA_964603695.1 uncultured Heliomicrobium sp. | reverse complement strand
AAAAGAAGCTCTTCCTAACAGATCAGATGGAAGCCATTGCCAGCCAATATAAAACCAGTTACGCATCTCACTAACGGAAAGCACACACGGAAATTTATTGAGCAAGGAAAACGGGGACGCAAATTGTGTCCCCGTTTTCTTTTGAAGCCCGGCCTGATACTCTTCGCGCCGGAAAAGAGTCCCGCAAGCAAATCAAACAACGGTCAAAAAATGGTTCAGAGAAAGGTCAAAGAATGAGTGAAGAAACTCAAGTTAACCCGCCGCGCCACGGCATACGCAAAGGCGTTTATATCATTCCCAGCGCCTTCACCATTGGAAACATTTTCTGCGGTTTTTACGCTGTGATTAACGCCGTCAAGGGCTATCAGGCGTTCCACACGCCCGGCCAACTTGAACAAGCCGTACATCTTTTCGATAACGCTGCCCGCGCCATTGGCTGGGCATTTTTGCTGGACGGACTCGACGGGCGCATCGCCCGTATGACCAAAGCCACCAGTGAATTCGGTGTCGAACTGGACAGTATTGCGGATGTGCTGACCTTCGGCATTGCGCCGGCGGTCGTGGCCTACACCTGGGGTTACGGCTCCACGCCTGGACTGGAACGCTGGGCCTGGGGCGTCTCCTTTTTCTTTCTGATTTGCGGCGCATTGCGGTTGGCGCGCTTCAACGTGATGGCCAGAGCTCCGCGTTTTACCGTACCCGGAAGCACTCCGAAGCTTGATAAACGTTACTTCGTCGGATTGCCGATTCCCGCTGCAGCCCTGCTGCTGGCGTCCATTATTCATTTCACGCCGCAACCTCTTCCGACTTATCCGGCGGAACAAATGCAGCTTTATATCTGGGGTTTGCTGGCCGCAATGGCTATTCTGGCCAGTTTGATGGTCAGCACCTTCCGATATACCAGTTTCAAAAACGTCAGTCCGAAAAGCAATAAACCCTTTATCGCCTTGCCGTTGCTGTCGCTTCTGATTGCGGGAATTTATTTTTATTCGCAACCAGTTTTGCTGGTACTCGCCACCATATACGTGATGCACGGCCCTTTGATGAAACTGGCCAGTCTATTGCGGCGCACCAATCGTCCGATAACGAATGATGAGCCTTCGACTGTGACCCCAGCCAATGCCGACCAACTTTGAGGTCGGCATTGCTCTCGCGTATACTCCCGCCTCGTTTACCAATCCTCAAACTGAAAAACAGCAACAAAGGAGCGTCTCGTGCCAACAACTTTCGAGACCGTCGTCATACTTGATTTCGGCTCGCAATACACGCAACTCATTGCCCGGCGCGTTCGCGAAACGGGCATTTACTGCGAAATTCATCCTTTCGACACATCAATCCAAACCCTGCAAAACATACACCCCAAAGGGATTATTCTGTCCGGCGGCCCCAGTTCTGTTTACGAAGAGGGCGCACCGCACTGCTCTGCGGAAGTTCTCAAGCTCGGCGTTCCTGTGCTGGGAATCTGCTATGGAGTGCAACTGCTGAGCTACTTTTTGGGCGGAAACGTGGAATCTTCCGCAAGGCGCGAATACGGCGCTGCGTACTTGTCGCTAACAGGAAAAAGTCGTTTGCTGACAGGATTGCCCACGGACTTTCAAGTCTGGATGAGTCACGGCGACCAAGTCACAACCCCGCCGCCGGGTTTTCGGGTTGTGGCGAAAACGGAAAACGCCATCGGCGCGCTGGAAGACCCCGCGAGCGGTCTTTACGGGCTGCAATTTCATCCCGAAGTGGCACACACGCCCAACGGCAAACAGATTCTGGAAAACTTTGTCCGTCAAATATGTGGCTGTCACGCCGATTGGTCGCCGGCTTCTTTTGTTCACATGGCCATCGAACGAGTCAATGAACAAGTCGGTGAAGGCAAAGCCGTTTGCGGATTGTCCGGCGGCGTAGATTCCGCTGTCGCCGCCGCGCTGGTTGCACGCGCGATGGGCGACCGCCTGACCTGCATCTTCGTGGACAACGGGCTGCTGCGCAAAAACGAGTTTGAAAAAGTCCTGCAAGCCTTCCGTGATTACGGCGAATTGAACGTCAAGGGCGTCGCCGCCGGAGAGCGGTTTCTACAGGCACTGAAAGACCAAGCAGACCCTGAAAGAAAGCGAAAAATCATCGGCAACGAATTCATAGAAGTCTTCCAGGAAGAGGCCAACCAACTCGGCGAAGTGGATTTTTTGGTGCAAGGCACGCTTTACCCGGACGTGATCGAATCCGTTTCCGTTAAGGGACCTTCCGCTGTGATTAAGAGTCATCACAACGTCGGTGGACTACCGGAAAAGATGAAGCTTAAACTGGTCGAACCGCTGCGCGAATTGTTTAAGGATGAAGTTCGCGCTGTCGGCAGGGAGTTGGGATTGCCAGAAGTACTGATTAATCGCCAACCGTTTCCCGGCCCCGGTTTGGCCGTGCGGATTTTAGGCCCCGTGGATGCCAACAAAGTCACGTTATTACAAGAGGCTGATAACGTGGTTTTGGAGGAAATTAAGCGTGCTGGGCTGTATGAGAAGATTTGGCAGGCATTTGCAGTACTTCTTCCTATTCAGACGGTTGGCGTGATGGGAGACTTCAGAACCTACGAAAATGCCGTCGCCATCCGCGCCGTGGAAAGCTCTGATGGAATGACCGCTGATTGGGCTAAGATTCCTTATGACGTCCTGGAAAACATCAGTCGCCGCATTGTCAGCGAAGTTCGGGGGATCAACCGTGTTGTTTATGACATCAGTTCAAAACCACCTAGTACAATCGAATGGGAGTAAATTAAGTCTTAATGCTTACTCTCTGACCGTCGCTCCTGCCAATAGTTTAATAAGCGGTGATCTCTTTGATTAAAACAATTACGGTAATACCTAAGACTGCTTATGCTTAATGCTTAAGCAGTCTTTCTGATTGTAGTCTTAAGTTTAAGCGCAAGAGTTAAAACATATCTGGACAAAAAGATGGACAAGCAATTCGTACATTTACATCTGCATACCGACTACAGCCTGCTGGATGGAGCGATCAAGATCGGCCCGCTGGCAAAACGAATCGCGGAATTGAAGATGCCGGCAGTGGCGATTACGGATCACGGCAATCTTCATGGTTCGCTTTCCTTCTACCACAAGATGAAAGCCGAAGGCGTTAAGCCGATCATCGGCATCGAAACCTATCTAACACGCGGCAGCCGTCACGAAAAAGGTTCGACTGATTTACAGCCTGGAGAAAAGCCAACGAACCATCTGGTGCTGATGGCCAAAAACCTGACCGGCTACCACAACCTTGTGAAACTGTCTTCCTTCGCCTACACCGAAGGTTTCTGGCGAAAACCGCGAATTGATAAAGAACTGCTGGCTAAACACAGCGAAGGTTTGATTGGGCTTTCGGCCTGCATTAGTGGCGTACCGCCCTACCTGCTTCTGCGCGATAAATTCGACGAAGCGGCCAAAGAGGCTTTGGAATTTCAGGACATTTTGGGGAAGGGAAATTACTATCTGGAAATTCAGGAACATGGTCTGGACGCGCAGCGCAGAATCCGAAAGTCCATGATGGAGCTTTCCCAAAAAACCGGCGTTCCAATCGTTGCGACGAATGATTCGCATTATCTGATGCCGGAAGATGTGAAAGCCCACGAAATGCTGCTTTGTATTGGCCGAAGCCGCCAATATGACCAGAATAAACTGACTTACGGCGCGCCGACATTTTACGTCCGCAGCGTTGAAGAAATGTGGCAAGTCTTCGGCGAAGAGCCGGACTTGCTGCTGCGCACGCTGGAAATCGCCGAAAAATGCGACCTGCAATTCCCGAAAACCATTGATCAGGTTCCGATGTATCCAGTTCCCGAAGGCCACACGGTCGAAACTTATTTTGAAAAAGTCGCCTGGGACGGTTTTGAAGAACGGTTGAAAAACGTTTGGCTGCCGCTTCAGCAATCGGCCTCTTTGCGGCATTCGATGGAAACATACAAAGACCGCTTGGCGCACGAAATCACGACTATCAAACGAATGGGTTTTCCGGGCTACTTTTTGATTGTGTGGGATTTCATCAACTACGCGAAAAGGAAGGGCATCCCAGTTGGCCCCGGACGCGGCTCGGCGGCGGGCAGTTTGGTGGCCTACTGCATGAAAATCACGGACGTGGATCCGATTCAGTACGACCTGCTTTTTGAGCGTTTTCTGAATCCTGAACGCGTGACTATGCCCGACATTGACGTGGATTTTTGTGTTCGTGGGCGCGCCGAGGTTATTAATTATGTTAGCGATTTGTATGGTCGGCAGAACGTTTCGCAGATCATCACCTTCGGAACAATGGCCTCGAAAGCTGTTATTAAAGACGTTGGACGGGCGATGGGAACCAACGTCATCAGCTACGCCGAAGTGGACAAAGTCGCCAAAATGATTCCGCCTCCGGTTCGCGGACGCAACGTTTCGATTGAAGCCGCCATTGAGCAAAATCCCGACCTGAAAAAAGCCATCAAAGAAGACGAGCGAATTGCCCAACTCATAGACACGGCCAGAAAGCTGGAAGGTAATGCGCGGCATTCTTCCGTGCATGCCGCTGGCGTCGTCATTTCGCCCAAGCCGCTTTACGAGCTGATACCGGTTTGCACCGGTCAGAACGACGAATTGGTGACGCAGTTTGTGATGTCCGATCTTGAGAAAACCGGGATGCTCAAGATGGACTTTCTGGCGCTGACCACGCTGACCATCATCGAAGACTGCCTTTGCACGATCGAAAAAGAAAAAGGCGAACGCCCGGATTTGGCGCAGATTTCCCTGACAGACGAAAAATCGCTTAAGTTGTTCTCAGATGGGATGTTGAATGCGGTCTTCCAATTCGAAAGTTCCGGAATGGTGGAAATTTGCCGCAAGCTCAGACCGGAAAGCCTGGAAGACCTCTCAGCCTTAAACGCCTTGTACCGCCCAGGCCCGCTTGACGGTGGAATGGTGGACGATTACATCGAACGGCGGCACGGGCGGCGCAAAGTCACCTACATAACGCCGCAAATGAAAGACATTCTGGAAAACACCTACGGCATTCTGGTGTACCAGGAACAGATCATGCAGTTGGCGCAGCAGCTCGCTGGGTACTCGCTGGGCGAGGCCGATTTGATGCGCCGTGCGATGGGCAAAAAGAAGAAAGAGGAAATGGCGCTGCACGAAGAGAAGTTCATCAAAGGTGCCATCGAACGCGGTATTGCCGAAGATAAAGCCCGTCGCATTTTCACCTTGATGGCGCAGTTTGCGGACTACGGATTCAACCGCTCACACTCTTTCGCTTACGCTTACCTGGCTTATCAGACAGCTTACCTGAAAGCACATTATCCGACCCATTTTTACGCCGCAGTGCTTTCCAACGAACTTTCCAATGCGGACAAGCTGGCTCGCTACATTGCTGAAATGAAGGTGCTGGGAATCAGCTTATTGCCGCCCAACGTGAATTCCAGCAACGAAGGTTTCACGCCTTCTGAGCATTCCATTCTGTTTGGTCTGGCGGCCATCAAAGGCATTGGCTCTTCCGCAGTGCAAATGATTATCCGTGCCCGCGAGGAAGGCGGAGATTTCAAGTCCATTTTCAATTTCGCGGAACGAGTGGATCAGCGCGCTGTCAACAAGCGCGTAATGGAATCTCTGATTAAGTCCGGTGCGTTCGATTCCACCTCGAATAACCGGGCGGCGATGATGGCCGCGCTGGATCGAGCCATTGAATACGGCGCAAAAGCCCAACGAGACAAACTTTCAGGTCAAACAGACTTGTTTGCTTCTCTGTTGGGTGACGCCGGCACGGCCTCCAACGAGCCGTCTTTGCCTGACACCAAACCCTGGACGCGCAAAGAGTATCTGGCTCTTGAAAAAGAGGCTTTAGGCTTTTACGCCAGCGGACATCCGCTGGAAGATTACGCGGATTCCATTCGCGCAATGGCTAAAGCAGACAGTGGAACGATCAAGGAATTCCCAGACGGAGACATTGTTTCCCTGGGAGGCCTGATAGTGGATTTGGCTGTCAAGACGACGAAAAAAGGCGACCGATTCGCTTTGTTTCGTCTGGAGGATCAATTTGGATCTGTCAAAATCGTTTGCTGGCCGGAGCAATTCAATCGTTATAAAACGCTACTTCAAAATGATGTTGCGCTGTTGGTCAAAGGCAAGCTAGAAGTCACTGACGAACAAGACGTCTCCATCATCACACAGGAAATTCTGGCGCTCGACGGCGCTAAGGCGAAGGCTGCCAAAGCGATGGTCGTGAAACTCGGCGAAGCCTCCGCAAGTTCTCAAAATCTGAAACAACTCAATGATCTGATTAGCTCTAATATGGGCAGCACGCAGCTTTTTCTGGATGTCGCCACGAACAGCGGATGGACTGTGCGGCTACGCCCGAATCAATTTTTCCGCATCAACCCCTCACCCGCACTGACCGAAGAAATCGAAAAAGTAGATTCTTCATGGAAAGTGGAGCTGGTGATGGGAGAAAACTACAGCGAAGTTTAACCTCTTCAGGAATAGAAAATGACTCAAGTACAAACCGAAACAGTGGAAGCATTTGATCGCGTCAAACTGGCCCGGCACGACCGGCGACCCTACGCGCTGGATTTCATCGAGCGCATTTTCACGGACTTTGTTGAAATCCACGGCGACCGAAAATTTGG
>CAZRXE010000867.1:0-9319 GCA_964603695.1 uncultured Heliomicrobium sp. | reverse complement strand
GCACTGGCTGTTCAGGGAAAGTCGGGTCAGGTTTTGAAATTCTGCTCATCGCGTTTGCTCCTTTGCGGGCAACCGGCTGATTTCCTTCCAGGTGCGTTCGATGCGCTTGCGGTCGTCCGGTGAGTGCGGCTCGACGCTAATCAACACTTTTCCTTCGTGAAGCTGCGCGTGGTAATCCACTCCCTGGCGAAGCTTGTCTCTTTCCTGATCCGCCACCTGGTTGTTTGCCATCTCAGCCATTGGAATGCCGTATATTGCGCCGAGCGCCGCGCCTAATCCCGCGCCCAAAGCAGCCAACGGCCCCGCAACCACCAAACCCAAACCGGGAATCAAAAGAGAAGCTCCGACGCCGGCAACTATGCCGGACACCGCGCCCGCCGCAGACATCGCGCCCGCGCCGCCTAAAACTTTGTTTGTCGCTTCCGGCACTTCAGCACCTTCGGCGCTTGTGGCAACAGGAGTTCCCGATCGAAATAGTTTGCGCGTTTCCGCCGACATCAAAACATTGATCTCATCGTGCGTATATCCCATTCCCAACAGTTCGTCATAAGCACGTTCGGCGGCTTCAGGCGCATCGAAAACTTCCATCACTGGAACTGGCGTTGCGCTCGCTGCTGTTGCCTGCATCGTTGTTTGTGTTTGCATCATGCCTCCCTGAAAAATTGCCAACTATTTTTTTGATAAGCAACAGAGATGCCGCGCTGCAACAAAGGAGCCTTTTAGTTCAATGGCGTTGTTTTTCAGTGGGTTAGATTGCGGCGGCGCGAGAGCTTGGTTTACAGGCTTGGCGCTGACTGCACTTCCGTCATACGGCTTTCCGCGCCGAACAAATTTGATCGTGTCTTGCCGGGGTTCACCTCTTGCGCGCACCGTCTGCGGCCTTTATCTTTGCCGGGCAATCTCGCACCGACACATTCAACCCATTTCAAGGAAATATCATGAGCACGCCGTCCGGAGAACTTGTTCGCCAAATGCAGCACGCCGGCGTAACGCCTGTTGAACAAGGCCGTGGCGAGCTGACTGCCTGGGAAAAGAATCAACCCGAAAATTTTTACGAGACCGATCAACACCTACAAAATCTGCTGCGAATGTCGTGGGGCGAAGAGACGCTACAAACACACGCGCCGCGTTTGTCACGCTTCGGCCGCGAAGCGGCAACGATTGTTGACGCGGCGGCGCGGCGCGCCAATCTGGCGGAAAACCTGCCGCGATTGGATCGTTACTCCGCCACGGGCGAACGCACTGAAGACCTGTTCCAATCGGCGGATCATCATCTGGCAGGACGCTACATTTACGGTTCGGGCGTGATGGCTGTTTACGGCCAGCCGGAAAGCAATCTGCTGGCGCTGACCTTGTTTTATCTGTCTTCTTACAACGGCGAAGCCGGACACAATTGCCCGCTGGCCTGCACGGCTGGCGTCATCAAAACTTTGCAGCACGCCGGCAGCGAAGCGTTGAAAGCGAAATACCTGCCGCAATTGCTCGACGCGGATTACGACCGCCGCTTGCACGGCGCGCAGTTTCTGACCGAAGTCCAGGGCGGTTCCGACGTGGGCGCTAACGCCTGCACGGCGACGTTGATTGACGCAGCGAAAAACAAATGGCGGATCAACGGCGAAAAATGGTTTTGCTCGAACGCTTCGGCGGACGTGGCGCTGATGACAGCCCGGCCCGAAGGTTCAGGCGGCGGCACAAAAGGTTTGGGACTGTTTCTAATTCCGCGCCGACTCGACGACGGCACGCCGAACGGAATTTACCTGCGCCGGTTGAAAGACAAAATCGGCACGAAATCCATGGCCACGGCGGAAATGGATTTTCGCGACGCCGTCGCCTATCAAATCGGCGGCACTGGACAAGGCTTTCAACAGGCGATGGATTTCGTCATCAATACTTCGCGGCTTTACAACGCCGTCGGTTCGGCGGGCGCAGCGCGGCGGGCTTACGTCATCGCCTGGACTTACGCGCAACATCGAAAAGCCTTCGGCGCGCCGATCAGCGCCTTTCCGCTGGTGCAGGAAGTGCTGGCCGAAATGCGTGCGGAAACGATGGCGATCACTTCGGGCAGTTTGTATCTGGCGCACCAGCGCGACGAAATCGAAGCCGGGCGCGACGACGAAACGACCGGAAAGTTTTTCCGGTTGGTCGTCAATCTGAACAAATACCGCAGCTCGATTTCGGCGACAGACGTAATTCGCAAAGGCATTGAAGTGCTGGGAGGCAACGGCGCGATGGAAAACTTTTCAGTGCTGCCGCGATTGCTGCGCGATTCGGTGATTTTTGAAGCCTGGGAAGGCGCGCATGGCACATTGATCGCGCAATCGGTTCGCGATTGCAGGCGCGGGAAATTGCACGAGGCCTATTTCGAGTTGCTGCAACAAACACTGGATTCGTTGGCGGACAGTGATTTGAAAATACGCGCGTTGGCAACTCTGGAAATCTTGCGCGGCGAACTGGAATCGCTGCTGGCAATGGATGAACTAGCCGCCGCCGTCTGCTTCCGCGAGCTTGCCGACCGGATGATGTACTTGTTTTATGTCGCGCGCCTGGCGGTCGAAGCCGCGTGGGAAAAGGCAAATAACCAATCGCCAAGCAAAATGGCGGTCATTGAATGGCTGATGCAAAATCGCGTGGAGCGATCCGCTGTGAAAGCTTCGGCAAACTATCTGCAACAAATTTCGGAAATCAGTTCAATACTTTAAGAAACGGCCGTAGAGCGCACTGAGGCAGTAATTCTTGGTTTGTACAGCGGACTGGTAGTCGGCTGGGAGTCTGGAGAAACAATCCTTTGGCGGATTTGCGCTCACGGCAAATCTGCCAATTAAGCACACGATGTGTGCTTCCAGCGCAGTTCGGTTATGCCGTCGCCTTCAGCGTTTTTTTATTTCGATCTTCTGCCAGGCCAGCTTCGCCGTCGCGCCCCCCGCGCGGTCGAAATACTCAAGCACAATGCGATGGTTGCCCGCCGTCAGAAAAGCTTCGCTGATGAAGTTTGTCGGTGGTTGTTCGCGCCATTCGTCGAGCAGTTTTTTGCCGTCCACCCACAAGCGCACGCCGTCGTCGCTCGTGGCCGTAAAGCGATAAACACCTGCGGGCAAAATCACCCGCCGCGTCCAGCGCACAGAAAAGTCATCAGCCTGCACGCCGCAATCCTGCCCGGCGCTTTTTGAGTTCCAGTCGAAATTCAAAACGCCGTCGCCCTCGTCGCGAATCATTTGCGGCTGACCGGTCAGGCCGGTGTTGTTGAAGTATTCGCCACGCCAGCGATCCGTCGGCACGTCGGCAAAGCACTGATTCCGTTCCCAACGGAACTTCAACACGGCGCTGCCCCAGCGATCGAAGTATTCCACGCGAAGTTGATGTGTGCCTGCCGTAAGCGGGACATCAAAACTGTCGGTCAACATCTGCTCCTGCCAGCGGTCAAATTTCAGTTGACCGTCAATGAAAACGCGCACGCCGTCGTCGGCGGTCAGGTGAAAGCGGTACAGCCCGGCGGAAAAGGTCGCCGTTCGCGTCCAGCGCGCGGAAAAATTGTCCGACAGGTGAAAACAGTCCGGATGTGGTTTGTCCAAGCCCCAATCAAAATTGAGCCTGCCGTCGCCTTCGTCACGCACAACCACGGGGCGGCCTTCCAATTCAGTATCGGTGAAGTATTCGCCGCGCCAATGGCCCACCGGAACGGCAGTGATGCAGGGCGGCGGTTGCCAGGTCAGTTTGACCGAAGCCTTGCCGCCGAAATCAGCGTACTCCAATTTCAATTGATGCCGTCCCGCCGTCAGCTCCACATCGGAGAGAAAGCTGGCCGACTGTTCGCGCCATTGATCCAGCTTCAATTGGCCATCCACGTAAAACCGCAACGCGTCATTGCCCGCCACGATGAAGCGGTACACTCCGGCAGTGAAAAAGACTTCGCGCGTCCAGCGTATGGAAAAGCTGTCGCGCCGCACGCCGCAGGCTTCGCCGGCACTCAGTTCCGCCCAATTGAAATCCAGTTGCCGTTCGCCGTCGTCGCGCACCATCACGGCATCGCCGCTGAGGTTGTCGCTGTTGAAATATTCGCCGCGCCAATGATCCGAAGGAACCGTTTCCCGGCAGGGAACCAGCGTCCAACTCAAACCGCCACGCGAACGCGCGCTTTTGCGCCGGTACTCGAACACAAGTTCGTGGTTGCCCGGCGTCATCAACAGGTCGAAATCGGAAACGGCGGTGGTGTTGCTGCGCCACTCGTCCAGCCGCAATTGGCCGTCCACGTAAACGCGCATTCCGCCGTCGGAAATGGCGCTGAAACGATAAACGCCAGCGTTGAAAGCCGCCTTGCCGTTCCAGCGCGCCGAATAAAACGTTTGCGTGATGCCGCAAACCGCACTCGGTCCTTCTTCGTGGAAATCGAACGCGAGCCAATTCGCGCCGTCATCCCGCACCATCAACGGTTCGCCGCCGAGGGAATCGTTGTTGAAGTATTCGCCGCGCCAACGATCCGGCGCGACCGTGGCGATGCAAGGATGCGGCTCCCAACTCAGACTGACTGCCGCGCTGCCCCAACGCTCGTAATACTCCAATTCGATTTTGTGATTGCCCGATGCCAGCAACACATCCACGCTATAAGTCGCGAGCGTCTGATCCCGCCATTGATCCAGCTTGATCTGCCCGTCAATCAATAACCGCACGCCGTCATCCGCCGCCACTGTGAAACGGTACGAGCCCTTGGCCAGCGCAATCGTGCGCGTCCAGCGAACAGAGAAGTTGTCCGGTGCCAGACCGCAGTCTTTGGAGGGCGAATCCAACTTCCAATTGAATTCCAGAAAACGGCTGCCGGCTTGCGTGTCATCGCGCACAACAATAGGCGCGCCGCTCAATTCCGTGTTGTTGAAGTATTCGCCGCGCCAGCGGTCAATCGGAATTGGCCGGGAAGGGAAACAGTTGATGGGAACGGACTGCATTTGAATGGTGGGAAGCAAGCCACAGAGAACACAGAGGGCACGGAGAGAAATCAAAGTTAAAACCCGAATGCGCTTCCCCATCCTTTTGATTCTCTCCGTGATATGCGTTGTTCTTTGTGACTTTTATTTCACGCCGCGCCAGGCGGCTTGCGTTTGGTTGCCGACGGTTCGCGTGTTGTAGCGTTGCAAATATTCGCGATGGCGTTTGTCATTCGGATAAGCATCAGTGGGCGAATACGGATAGCTCTTCATTCCGTGGAAGGGCAATTCGCCGATGGTTTCAGGCCGCGCCGAATTGATGTCCATGTCTTTGCCGAAGCCGTCGGCAAAGACCAAGTAGGTTCGCTTCCAGTCTTTGGGTAAAGCGGGCAGTTTGCGCGCGTCGAAATCAACTTGGATTTCATCGCCGTTGCGCGTGACAACGTACATATCGTCCGCCGCCAGGAGCAATTCGCGCACATCGCCGAAGCGCGTGTAATTGCCCAAATGCGCTTTCCACGGCGCAAACGGTTCAATCACCGAATAATCGTAAATCAGCGGCTTGCGCCCGTCCGGCGAGTATTCGCGCGGGAAACCGCGCCAGCGCAGGTCGGCGCTCGCGGGCGAAAGCTTTGTGATTTTCATCGGCGATGCGCCGCCTGATGTGTCCACCAAAATCTGATCCCAGTAAATCCGCATGCTGGTGACGATGCGAACGCGCGAGTCGGCACACAAAAACTTGCCGGTCAGGTCCACGGTCATCGTCTTCGGCAAACCTGCGGGAAAGCCCATTTGCGGAATGACGGTTTGCCATTGGCCTCGGTCGTTTTTGACTTGCACGTAAGGCGGAACAATGTTGACACCCGCTTGCGCTGCTGCCAGATTCGCCGTCGAATCGGCGTAATCAATCCACGCCGTCAGCAGCAACAATACCTGCTTTGCCTGACTGACATTGCCCAGATCAAGCTCAATCGCGTGTTCCTGCGCGTAGCCTTTAAATTTCAGCTTCTCGAAATCTTCCGGGTAATGACGGTCAATATCTTTAATCAGCGGCAAAATGTCTCTGCCTTTGTCGTCAATGGCCGCTAACGGCGGGCGCGGCGCTTCGACCGAATAAAGTTTGAAGCTTGGATATGGCCGCTCCGGCATCAAACGTTCGTTTGGATAAATCTCGTTTTCCGCCGGATGATCCACGGCCAGCAACTTCACTTCATCGAAGAAAATCACTTCTTCCAGTTGATTGTTCATACGCAGCGAGAGCAGGCCGTTTTTTTCTCTCAACTGCTCGCCGGTGACGCGGATGTATTCGTCCGTGTCGGGATAGCTCCAAACGTTGCCGGGTTCGCGCGCGCCGATGGCCGATCCGCCCAGAAAGTCCGTGACGAAGCTGTATTGACTGCCGTTCCAGGCGTAGAGCAGCGGGCACGACGTACCTTTGCGGTCGAGTTCATCAATTTGATTGTCGCCGGTTTTAATGGCCAGTTCCGATTGCAGGATTCCCGCCGGCCAAAACAGCGACAGCGCATCGACCGAAGTTCGGAAGCCCAATCCAAACACAATTCCTGTTGCGGCGGGCGCGGGCGAAGCGGAGTAAAGCTCCAGCTTTTGCCGCAAACTGCCGCTGCGCAATTCGGCTTTGACGCCGACGGCGCTGCGGTTGCTGGTCTTGCCCGCCAGTTGCAGCCGCGAAAAATTCTTGCCGAAACCTTGGGATTTCAGCGCCGCCAGCGCGCCGCCTTCGCCGAAGCCTATGAAATCAATGCCGCCGTCGTTGTTGAAATCGCCGAGCGCAAGCGAAGTCGAATTTTGAGATTTGAAGTTGGAGACGGCCACAGGCGCAGCCAATGAATTGCCCAGTCCGCGCCGCACAGTGCTGCCTTCTTTCGTTCGCGTCACCACGTCCAGCAAACCATCGTTGTCGAAATCGGCAATTTGCGCGGCGAGACTGTCGCCTTCAATTTGCGTGGCCGTGAAGCTGCCGCGTCCATCGCTCAAAAACAGCGCATCTTTGCCGCCGGCGTTCGGCAGGTAAAAGTCCGTGAAGTTGTCTTTGTTCAAATCGCCAGCGCCCGCGCCAAAGGCTTTTCCGCTGAAGTTGATGCCGACGGAAGCGGCAATTTCCTTGAACGAACCGTCGCGCTGATTGCTGAACAGTTGTGCGGGAGAACCGTAATTCACCACCAAAAAATCTATGTCGCGCTGATTGTTGTAATCGGTGGGAATGATGGCCGTGGTTTTGTTTTTACCGCTGCCAAGCCCTGCTTTGGCCGTAATGTCGCTGAAAGTGACCCCTCCGGCCTGAATGCCGTTGTTTTGGAAGAGCCTGTTTTCTTCGCCTGCGAAATCGTCCGGGAAAATCGCCGCGTCTTTGTTTGGGAACTGCGACAGGTCGGCGAAGTTGCCGACGAATAAATCCAAATCGCCGTCGTGATCGGCGTCCACCCAGGCGGCGGTCATAGCCCACGAAGAGTATTTGGCAGGCAGTCCGGTTTTTTCGGTCACATCGCTGAAACTGCCGTCGCCATTGTTTTTCCAGAGCTTCAGTGTTTGATAGCCGAAGACAGCCAGATCGGTTTTGCCGTCGTTGTCGAAATCGCCGAAGACCGCGCCGCTGATGAAACTTGCCGTCGCCAGTTTGGCGCTACGGGTAACATCCGAAAACTTGCCGTTGTCGTTGTGGAGCAGTTTGAGGAAAGGTTTGTTGTCGGCTTCGATGCCGCTGACCAGCAAGTCCGGTTTGTGGTCGCTGTCGTGATCGCCGAACGCGACGGCGGAACTGAAAGCCGTAACAAGTTCGCGTTTGGCGTCTTCAGTGAACTCGGCTTTGGTCAGCTTGCGGCCCAGCGCGGCGGACAGCGGCTTGGCAGCGGTTTTCAGATTCAGGTTCGCGCCCTCGTCAACAAAGGTCACTGCCGCACCGTCTTTGGAAACCAATTCGCTTTCCGCTCCGGTGCTGACGACGGCTTCGGCGTATTTGCCTTGCTCGCCGTAAGTCAGTCCCAGCGTAGTCGCGTAGCCGGAAGCTTTCAGCTTTTGAAATTCGGCGAGCATCTTTTGGCCTTCGGTTTGATTGCCCGCGCGAATCAGTGCCTGCGCCAGACTGTAGGCCGCAGTGGAATTGTAAGGTTCGGCTTCGAGCGCGCGGCGAAAGACTTCGGCGGCTTGGGCGTATTTCTGCTTGGTCGAATAAATCTGGCCGATTTGGATGTTGGTGTAAGGGTCTTTCGGATCAACGGTCAAAACTTTGTTGAAGGCTGCAAGGGACTCGTCGTACTGGCGGTCTTTTTTGTAAGCCGCGCCGAGTACGTATTGCGCTTGCAAGCTTGCGGGCGCGAGCTTGAGCGCGGCTTGCGCCTCGGCGATGGCCAGACGCGAATCGTTCAGAAAGTAATGCGCCATCGCCAGATTGATGCGTCCGATGGCGAAATTAGCGTCGCGGTCAACGGCCTGCTTGAATTGCTTGACGGCGTCTTCATGTTTGTACTGTTCCATCAACGCCACGCCCAGATTATTAAAGCGATAAAGCTCTTCGCGTTTTTGCAGGGCTTCGGACGCCGGCGAATTTTGCCGCGCGGCCAAACTCAGCAAGCCAATGACAAAAACGCCGATCAGAAAAGAGTTTTTTGTTGTCATAAAGATTTTTCGCCGCTCGACTGCCGGACGTTGAAAAGCGGCTGTCGAACGCCGCTCAGCCGCTTCATTTCAAATGGAGTTTTTACTGCCGCAAATCACTTCACTGCTGAACCGATGCGCTGCCAATGAATCTTTTTGAGCAAGTTGGAAGAGCCTCCTGAAGAAGGAGGCATAAACGATAGATGCACATACAACGCGCGGGCAAAGACGTTTTCGCGCGGCACAAAGCCCCAATAGCGGCTGTCTAGACTGTTATCCCGACTGTCGCCCATTACGAAATAGCTGTTGGGCGGGACGGTGGTCGGTTCCTTGACGGCGTACTCCATCTTTTGCGAAGTGACATCGAATTCGCCTTCATCGCTTGAACGCTCCGTATCCAAATAAACTTGGTAAGTCGCGCCCGGCGGCTTGGGATCAACTTTGACGATAGGCAATTCGGCAGCTTGTGGACCGACCAGTTTGACGTTGGCTCGCTCTTCGGGAAGCTCCTTGCCGTTGACGAACACGCGATGCCCTTTGACCTGCACGCTGTCGCCCGGCAAGCCGATCACGCGTTTGACGTAATTGACTTTCGGATCGCTCGGCAGTTTGAAAACGATCACGTCGCCGCGTTTGATTTCGCGCGTCGGCAGTAATTTGCCGAGTACGGGCGTCGGCTTGCCGAAAATGAATTTGTTGACGAACAGATGGTCGCCGATGTTGATGGTATTCTGCATCGAGCCGGTCGGCACGGCCACAGCCTGAGCAATAAACGTCATCAGGAACAAAGC
>CAZRXE010000866.1:0-6679 GCA_964603695.1 uncultured Heliomicrobium sp. | reverse complement strand
GCTATGGACATTCGTCAGGCACTGATGGCCGAACATTCCAAACAACAGACGATGGCCATCGTCGAATTCATCGGCGACGACCCGAAGCGCTTTGCCGAATTGATGAAGCTGTTTTTTGCCGGAGAGTATCGTCTGACGCAGCGCGCCGCCTGGCCGATGAATTATTGCGCGGAGCGGCATCCGAAATTGATCCAGCCCTACCTGCCGAAACTGCTCGACTGCCTGGAACGCGAAGATATGCACGACGCCGTCCGGCGGAATGTCGTGCGGTTGCTGCAATACATCGAAATCCCCAAACGGCTGGCCGGCAAAGTCTATTCGCACTGCGTGGATTTGCTGGAAGAGATTGAGCAACCCATCGCAGTGCGCGTGTTTGCAATGTCTGTTGCCGCGCGCATTGCTCAATCAGAACCGGACTTGCTGAACGAACTACGGTTGATCGTCAGCAAACATCTACCGCACGCAACCGCGGCATTTCGGGCGCGCGCGAAACAGGTTCTGTCGTTTCAATAAGCCAGTTCGAGGGTTTCAAAACGCAAGTGACTTTTAGGTTTAAGGAGACTACATGAAAGTTCGAGGCCAGTTATTGAGATTTAGTTTCGTGTTGTTGCTGAACACGCAGAGCAGCTTGGGACAAACTCAGTCACAGAATCCTCCGCTGACTCCTATCGGAACCGTTTCCGCCCCAGGCAATAACGGACCTTCGGGATACGAATCAAGTCGTAAGACAAGAGCTGAAGCAGATGAACGTATGCGAGAGGCAGAGATGCGGCGGAAAGCATTGAACAATCGGAAGTCGGGTGCGGCCTTACCCATAGTTTTGACGGAAGACGAACTGACCTCCGAAGAAAGGAAAGCATTGGCCCCGGCTCCGGAAGACCTGAAAGCAAACGCGGATTTCTTGCGCCAATCCGGGACGGGCATTTTTCGATTGATGCGCGTTGATAAGCAAACACATCGGAATGTAGTCAATGCTGACAGTCTGAAAGTTACAGGCGATGTGTTGCTAGTGGGCGGCGGCGCACAGTACTCGTTCACCAAAAAGAATCACAATGCTGATAAATGGTCAGACATAAGTTGGGACGAAGATTGGTTTCAGGCAGGCGTAGGCGGCAAATCAGTCGGCATACTTGTCGAACTCGGTAATGTGCGTTTAGAAGATGTCAACCTGAATAGCAAAGGTGTCGGCTATCTTGCCAAGATGACACCTGTAACCACGGAAGCAGCGGCAGAACAGCAGTTCCAACAATATGAAAAAGGCGTGACCGAAGATGGACTGAAATACGCGCTGTTCACGCCTTGGAAATTAGATACCACGTATGCATTGCGCTCGATCAATTATGGACGTTCGGATGTGCTGGTGGCGTTTCGCGTCATCCGTCAAGATCAAAACAGGAGCCTGATTATTCTGTGGGAGAAATTGAAAAGTTACAGCACTCCCAACTTGAAGAAATAACGAAATCCTTAACTCAAGCTGACGCTTGAGCGATTTCACTTCATCAATTTTCTTCCAACTTTTGCAATGAGAACAGGGTTGAACCACAAGAGAATCATTTTACGTACAGGTTTGCTGGTCTGTTTGGCCTGCATACCCGTGGTTGCCGCTCCGCAGTCGCAACAACTGCAGACAGCGGAAGAAATCGTCAAAGAGGCAAAGGCGGCCTATCAGCAACAAGAATACGCCAAATCGGCCAAACTGTATCAAGAGGCTGTTGCCAAAGGAGCGCGCGAAAGCAATGTGATTTACGACGCGGTCTGTTCGACGGCGCTGGCCGGAGACAAAGACTCGGCGTTTCAGTTGCTCGACAAAGCGATTGCCGCAGGCTTTCGCAACACGGATCACTTGCAACGAGACCCCGATCTGAACTCGCTTCACGATCACGCGCGCTGGGCGAAAGCCGTCGTCGCAAGCGAGGCGCAGCAGGCGAAATACATCAAGGAGCGTGGCGACCCCGACAACGCGCGCTTCATCACCGAAGACATTGGGCGGTTCTGGCAGGCGTATGACAAAGCGATGGCTGCCAAACCCGAAGACCGCGCGGCGATTTTTCAACAAGACTACATCGCGCCCGGAACCATCGGTCTGAAAGATTTCAGCCGCAGCGGACGGCTCGACGCCAAGACGCTGGCGAAGGTGATTGAAATCCGTCCGAACTTTTTCAAAGCGATTCGCGTCGTCACTGCCGACATCAACAAACAACAGCCCGAAACCGTCGCCGCTTTTCATCGGTTCAAAAAGCTTTACCCCGAAGCGATTTTCCCCGACGCATACTTCCTCATCGGCCAGATCAGCAGCGGCGGAACAGCGTCAAACAACGGTTTGCTGATGGGCGCGGAAATGTTCACGCGCTCGGCGAACGTGCCGCTGGAGGAACTCAACGACTGGGCCAAAAAAGGATTGATGGAACCCGGCGAAATCCCGCCGCTGGTCGCGCACGAAGCCATCCACTTTCAGCAAAAATATCCGTTGCAAGGTGGCTTGCTCTGTAACTGTCTGAAAGAAGGCAGCGCCGATTTTCTGGGCGAACTTGCCGCCGGTCGTCTGATTAAACGCATGCAGGAAACACACGTTTGGGCCAACGCTCGCGAACGCGAACTGTGGGAGGAGTTTCAAAAGGATATGACCGTCGCCAACAGCACCGGTCGCTGGCTTTACGGCAACAGCGGCAAGGACGGCCGTCCTGTGGATTTGGGTTACTGGATGGGCTACAAAATCAGCGAAGCGCACTATAAAAACTCCGCCGACAAAAAACAGGCGGTGCGCGACATTTTGATCGTCAAAGATTGCCAGGAACTGCTGAAGGCAAGCCGTTACGCTGAAAAGTTCGCGGCTGGCGGGCCGGTTCAAAGATGAACGAACCACGAGGGTTGGAACTATATGCCACTTAACGGTGACGAGCGGTTACTGCTCAAAACAATTTATCAGCGGCTGGACGAGAACAAACCCTTGAAGCCGGAAGACCCGGATTATCACGAAATCTATCAGCCGGTTTATGACCATCCGGGCTGCGATGATCCGGTTGATCTGATGCAACGGCGAATTGATTTCAGCGATGTCGAAAGTGTGCAGTTGTTTTCAGGTTTTCGCGGTTCGGGGAAAACGACCGAATTGTTCCGGCTGAAAAAGCGGCTGGAAGACGATGGCTACGTGGTGCTTTACGCGGATGCACTGGAATATGTCAGCCAATCCGAGGAAGTGGAAATTTCGAATTTGCTGATTGTGCTGGCCGGAGCCTTCGGCGATGCGATGAAAGAGCAGTTGAAGATTAACGTAACCGACGAAAGCTACTGGACGCGATTCACCAATTATTTGACCAACACCGCCATCGGCGTTTCGGAAGCGACCGTGAAAGTCCAGGCCGACAGCCCATTCAAGGATCTGGTTGGCGGATTGAAAGCGGGCATTGATTTGAAAGCCTCGCTGAAAACCAGTCCATCGTTTCGACAAACGATGGAAAAGGCGCTGGCCAACCGCATCGGCGAGTTGAAAGACCATGTGGACAAGTTCATTGAAGACGGCTTTAAGGCTATCAAGTCCAAATTCAACGATGCCAAAGGAGTCGTTTTCCTTTTTGATTCGCTGGAACAGGTGCGGGGCACACGGTTGAATGAAGAGAGCGTTATCCGCAGCGTTGAGCGGCTGTTTGCCGACTACTTTCCGAAAATGCTGCGGCTGCCAAACATTCATGCCATCTACACCGTGCCGCCCTGGCTGCAATTTTCCAACCCGAACATCACCAAGATCGTCATCATTCCCTGTGTTCGCCAATGGCACAACGACGATTGCCGCAGCGAATACAAAGACGGCTGCAACGCGCTTTACTCATTAGTGCGGCGGCGGTTTGGCGATGCCGGGTTCAAACGATTTTTCGGCGAATCCGGCGACGCGGAAAATCCTTTGGCACGGCGGATTCTGGATCATTGCGGCGGCCATTTTCGCGACTTACTGTATATGTTGCGCGAGGCGTTGTTGCGTGCCAAATCGCTGCCGGTGGCAACGGAAGTGGTAGACACGGCCATTACGGAAATGCGCGGCCACTTTCTGCCTATTGCCATTGAAGACGCTCAATGGCTGCATCAGATTGGCCGGAGGCGCAACGCAGCCTTGCCCAGTTCCAAGCCGGAGGACGTCAACCGGCTGACCAAATTCCTGGACACGCACTTTGTTCTCTATTTCAAAAACGGTGACGAGTGGTACGACATTCATCCGTTGATTCGCGAAGAAGTCGCGGAAATCGTCCGTCACCAAAACGAACTCTCGACTCCGGCGATTTCCGCGCCACCCACGGTTTAACGCACAACCATGACCAGCAAAGCACGTCTTGTCAGTTCGGAACTTACGCAACGCTACGCGCTGTGGCGTTCGGCGGAATGGCAAAAACTGCTGACGCATCTGGAATGGCGGCAAGGCTTCGCCTTCATTTTGCTGACCGTGCCGGACGATTTGGGCGCGGAAATCTGCCGCCAGGCGCTGGAACAACAACTCCGTCAGGCGAATCAACGTCTGCTCAATTTGCGTTGCGAAACTTCCGCGCAACTGGCCAACCTGACGGAACAATTATTGGAACTGCACCCTGAAACCGATGTCGGCGCAATCTGGGTGGAAGCCGTTGTTGCCGAAGCCGTCCCCCGGTTTGCGGAATGGCGCGACGGCTGGCGCGAATTTCTGGCCCGGGTCAATCGGTATCGCAATGTGTTGCAACGGCAATTTGAAGCGCCGTTGTTTTTCGTCGGCCCGAACTGGATGCCGCCTGTGGTGCGCGAGGTCGCGCCGGATTTGTGGTCGGTGCGAACCTTGATTGTCCACATCGAGGCTGACGCACCTGCAACCGCCGAACCTTTCGCCACCGCGCGCGCTGCGGAAAGTGTTGAAACACTGCTTGCGCAACCGGGGCTTGATCCTGAACTCGCCCTGCAATCCGCAGAGCGATTGCGCGGACAGGCGGGGCAGGAAACTTTGCTGGCCAGTTTGCTCCACCGCGCGGGCCGAAGTTTTTTAAATACCTCTGCGTGGCAAAAAGCCGAAACGGTCTTGGCCGAAGCCGCAAATCTGCGTCGCCGGTTTGCGACCGAATCCGCAGGCGATCTGGCCGATGTATTGTTTGACCTGTCTCAAACACAACAACGGCAATATCACTACGATAACGCAATTGCCACCGTTCAAGAGGCAGCAGGATTGTACGGCCAAATTGGCTCGTTGCAGGGCGAAGCGAACTGCATCCGGAGCTTGGGCGACATCGCGCTTCGGCGCTCCGACCACGAGCAGGCGCGTGCGCGCTACGAACAAGCCTTGCCGCTTTACCAACGGATCGGCGATGTGTTGGGCGAGGCGAACTGCATCAAGAGCTTGGGCGACATCGCGCTAGAGCGCTCCGACCACGAGCAGGCGCGCTCGCGGTACGAACAAGCCTTGGAACTTTACGGGCGAATTCCCGAACCTTACTCAATGGGGCAAACCTGGCGCAGGCTGGCCCGTTTGGCGGGTGATGACCGGCAACGACAACAGCATGTGCAAGCTGCCCGCGCCGCCTGGGAGCGGATTGACCGCCCTGACCTGATCAAACAGCTTGATGATGAGTTTGGTTCAAGCTGAAGAACAACTTTCGATTCACCTGATTGCCATTCTTAGGAGACGAGTTTCCATGTCCCCCTCACTTGATACTGAAACCATTCACCATTCTGATGGCCGAGTCGAATTGCAGGATTATTCGACCATCAGCGCCAGTCCGCTTTACAACGAAGACCTCGCGCCGGTTCCCATCGCGCGACGCGATTGGACGACATACAACTTTGCTGCGCTGTGGGTTTCGATGGCGCATTGTATTCCGACGTATATGTTGGCTTCGGGATTGATTGCGGCGGGGATGAATTGGTGGCAAGCGCTTGTGACCATCTTGCTGGGCAACACGATTGTGCTCGTTCCGATTTTGCTCAATTCGCATCCCGGCACGAAATACGGCATTCCGTTTCCGGTCTTTGCGCGGGCGGCTTACGGCGTTTACGGATCGAACCTGCCGGCGTTGATGCGCGCGATTGTGGCTTGCGGATGGTTCGGCATTCAGGCGTGGATCGGCGGCGAAGCCTTGCACACGCTCTTCAAAACGATCATTCCGAACTGGCAAACCTTGTTGGGCGGAGCCGTGGGCGGACACACCCCGACCGAATGGATTTCGTTTCTGCTGTTTTGGGGAATGAACATCTGGATCATTTACCGCGGCATGGATTTGCTGCGCGCCGTGGAAAACTGGGCTGCGCCTTACGTGCTGGTGATGACGGCGTTGTTGCTGATTTGGGCGGTTGGGCGTGCGGGCGGTTTGGGCACGCTGCTGCACGAAACCGGCAAGTTCAACAGCTTCGGCGAATTCTGGCCGGTCTTTATTCCCTCGTTGACGGCGATGATCGGGTTCTGGGCAACGCTGAGCCTGAACATGCCGGATTTCACACGCTTTGGCCGCAGCCAGCGCGAACAAACCATCGGGCAGGTGGTGGCACTGCCGACAACGATGACGGTCTTTGCCGCGATGGGCGTGATGATTACTTCGGCGGCGATTGTCATTTATCCGCAGATGAAAGCTTCGGAATTGTGGGATCCGCTGAAAGTCGTTGGGCAATTCAACAATGTATTTGTCGTGGCGATTTCGATGTTCACGGCGGTGGTGGCGACGCTGGCGGTAAATAT
>CAZRXE010000865.1:0-2272 GCA_964603695.1 uncultured Heliomicrobium sp. | reverse complement strand
TGCCTGCGGCTTCCTCCGGATTCCACCTCGCGATGGACACCCTTGCCGCCCGGCTAACGATTCCCCCTGCCGGGGTCGTTAGGGACTTTCACCCTCAAGTGAATGCGCCCTGCCGGGCGTACACAAAAAAAACCGGGGAATCTTTGGTTCCCCGGTCTTCCCTGTGTAATGGATGTGCCTGCGGTTATTGCCCAGGAACAACCACGAAGCTGGTACGTCCGCCGCGATTCACGAGCAGCACTGCGGAGTTTTGGCCCGCCTGTTTCATCGCTTCGCGAAATTCGGCGGCAGTGTTGACGGGTTTGCGATTGACTCGCTGAATCACGTCTCCGCGTTGCAAGCCGGCATTACCTGCCGCGCTGTCCGCATCCACTTTGGTGACGACCACACCAATGACATTAGTGGGCAATTGGAATTGACGCGCCATTTGCGGTGTCAAGGTTTCCACTGAGATGCCTTCAAGCGGGCTGTCTTCCGGTTGCTCAGCTTCCGGCGTTTTGTCTTCATTCGGCAATTCGCCTAGCGTGACGGTGACTTCACGTATCGCGCCATCGCGGAAAACCTTCAGTTTGACAGGAGTGCCCGGCGCAAGCTGACTGATCTTCAACCTCAGTTCGCGATTGTCTGCCACCGCCTGACCGTTGACTTCGGTGATGACGTCACCCTTGACAATACCTGCGTTAGAAGCTGGCCCACCTACGGTGACATCGCCGATCAACGCGCCGCGCGAATTCGGCAGGCCGAAGGCTTTGGCGATTTCAGGCGTCACATCCTGTATGGTAGTGCCTATGTAACCGCGCACAACCTTGCCGCCCTTGCTCAGTTGATCCATCACGTGGCGAGCCAGATTCGCCGGAACAGCGAAGCCCACGCCCTGATTACCGCCCGAACGCGACAAGATGGCGGTGTTGATGCCGATCAATTCGCCGCGCGCATTGATGAGCGCCCCACCCGAATTACCAGGATTAATGGCCGCGTCCGTCTGGATGAAATCTTCGTAGTCCTCAATTCCCAGATTGCCACGCCCGGTGGCGCTGATGATGCCCATCGTCACCGTCTGACCGACACCCAGCGGATTGCCAATGGCCAACGCTAAATCGCCGACCTGAACCTGTGCAGAGTCCGCGAAGGCCAACACCGGCAGGTTTTTCTCTTCGACTTTCAACAACGCGATGTCCGTTTTCGGATCCGCGCCGATCACACGCGCTTTCACTTCCCGCCCGTCATGAAAAGCGATCTTGATATCGTTCGCGCCGTCAATGACGTGGTTATTCGTCAATATGTACCCGTCTGAATTGACGATTACGCCCGAACCCAAACCACGCTGTCTCTGCAAACGCGGCTGCCGTTGATTCGGAACCTTGTCACCGAAAAATTCGCGAAACTGCGGATTATTGAAAAACGGTTCCAAACCTTCCGCGCCATCATTTTTAACGACTTTGGTGGACACTATGCTAACCACCGCAGGCAGCGAATTTTTGACGACAGGTGCAAAAGTGCTGGTCAATGCGCCTACTTCTGTCGGCGCATTGCCGGCCACCGTCACCGGAACTGCGCCTGAATCCGCTGTCGCTGAAAACCGTCCTTTGACCGCAACAAAAGCAAGCGCCATGGCGAAAGCCAAAACCACTTGCACCACCCCTAATCCGACTAAACGTTTTGTTTTCTCAGTCATAAGTTTCTTCTCCTTGCTTGTTATACTTCTTTCCTCCCAGACATTTTTGCCGTCTTGCCCCAAAAAATAGCAAGAAGCATACCACGAGCACCATCATATTAGCTGACATTCTCAAGTAATAGGACCTAACACTAGCAGACTAAAGCATGCCAATCTAAAGGATTTACACCTTGCATAAATCCCCTGTCGTATCTTTGCGTCAAAAACAGGCTGTGGCGTTTTTGGTGCTGCGTGGCAAAAAACAACAGAAATCATGGATTTCGTGTCTGCAAAGCCCCGGTTTTTCCACAAGTCTTTTCCACCACCGCGGATTGAATGACAAAATTCGCTACGCTCGCTCTATGCTTGCTGTTGCTGAAAAATTTGTGGCCTGTACAAATGAAACGCAGTGCTGTCGAAGTCACGTTGATCCGCCCTGGATCGCCAGTCGTTCTCGAACCAATTCGTGTCAAATGCGGATTCTGATGATCGTGAACGCTGAGAATTATTGATCGTGAACATCGGAATTATTCAACGTGAACACCAAAATTATGATCGTGAACACCTCTTCGCTGCCTTTGCCTAGCTGGCGTTTGTCTTTTTACTTCTTCACTTCGG
>CAZRXE010000864.1:0-6207 GCA_964603695.1 uncultured Heliomicrobium sp. | reverse complement strand
GTAATGTTGCGTGCCGGGCTGATCAATGATGACCAGATCACGCGAATAACCGCTCGGAACGTCAAGCAGGAATGAAGCGAAGGCATTGGCCAAACCGTTTTGCGCGGCGGTGTCGGTTGGAATCGCCGTGCGCGCGCCGTTGAAGCTGAATTGACCGCGTACGCCGCCTTGATCCTGAATCTGGAGCAGGAAGTCGCGATTGTGACGAATCTCTTCACCGACTTTGAAGGAGTGATTGCCGCGCAGCTTGGTCAGAATAGCGGAGCCAAGATATGTCGTTTCGCCGCGATCCCAGGGCAGGCTGTTGACGAAACCGAGCACAGGGCCGGTAAAACCGCTGATATTGATGGTCGTCAAACCGCTGGCGAAGTTGCTGACGTTAACGCCCGGAATGCCGACTTCCTGGGCGGTCTTCAAACCGTCGGCGGCGGTCGTCGCTACGTTGTGATACCAACTGACACCGAAACGCCCTTCCAATATCAGCGTCGGGCTGAACGTCCGCGTGTAGTTCCCTGCTGTGCTGACGATGTTCTGCGTGCCTGTGCCGTCAAAGCCGCCGCCGGAATTCGGGCCGCCGTAAACGCCATAGGGGCCGGGTTGGGTGACTTCCGGGCGCTGGTAGCTGAACCGGTAAGACACAACGTTCTTTTCGCTGATGTTCCAATTGACTTTGGCGTCCATCGAATGCGTCTTTTTCAAGCGCACTTCGTCAAAGTTGAAGTTCTGCGTGCCAAAGGGCGCATTCGGATTGTTGGGCGCTTGCAGAAACGACAACAGTTTTTTGGAGATTGTGCTGATGCGATTGGCGGGAACGATGTTGTTGGCGAACTGCGTGCGTCCCGTGCCGTCGGCGTTGCCGGTTGTGGGATCGTAAATTCTGGTTGGCGCTTTGCTGAAATCGCCGCCGAACCATTCCGGATAAGGCGAAACGAAGCGAAATACAGTGCCGAGCGCGTCGGTCGTGTATTGATAATCGCCGAAGTAAAAGAGCTTGTTCTTTTTGATCGGCCCGCCGATGGTTGCGCCTGCCTGCCGGTAATGCGTCGGCGCGGTGGTGTGCGTGAAGTAATCGCCCCCTTGCAGCCATCCATTGTTGTTATTGCCGAAGAAGAACGCGCTGCCGTGCAGATCGTTCGTGCCTGACTTGAGCGTGACGGAAGAAACCGCGCCGCCCGCGCGTCCGAACTCCGCGTCGAAATTCGAGGTCGAGATGCTGACGGTTTCGATGGCGTCCGCCGCCGGAATCAGCACTTGCAACAAGCCTGTTTTCTGGTTGTCGTCCACGCCTTCGATCATGAAGTTGTTCGACAGGCGCGATTGCCCGTTCACTTTCGATTCCAAGCTGTCCTGAGAGTTGAAGAACTGCGAGTGCGGTCGCGTGGGCCGCGTTGCGCCGGGAACTGTGATGAGCAAGCCCTGAAAGTTCCGGTTAAAGCCGAGCGGTAATTCGGCAATCTGTTTGCTTTCCAGCAAGCGCCCCGTGTCGGCGCGGTCTGTTTGCAGCAACGGAGCCGACGTGGCCTCAATCGTCACGGTCTCGCTAACTTCGCCGACGGGCAAATCGAGATCAACGCGGACGGTCGTGTTGACGTCAACGACCACGTTTTCGCGCACGACTTTCTTGAAGCCTTTTTGCGCAGCTTCGACACGATAAACGCCGTCCTTAACATTCGGGAAAGCGTAATTGCCGTCGCCATTGGCGGTGGTTGTGACGGAAATGTTGGTGCGGGTTTCGGTAATGGTTACGGTCGCTCCCGCCGCCGCCGCGCCGTTGGCATCCGTAATTGTGCCGAGCAAACTGCCTTTGATGGCTTGCGCTTGTCCGGCAACGAAGAAGGAAAAAAACAAAGTGAGCAGTGAAAGACTGGCACCCAGTCCACTGCGCCACCGGTCGAAGGTCCGGTACTTGTTCATTATCGGTCTCCTGTTGGGAAAGGAAATGGAAACACCAACGCAGTTCGCAGAAGAACTGAACGTCAGAGCTTCAATTTATAAATTTAGTAACTTTGCGTTGGAGCGTTTCTCACGCAGGCGTTGTTTCCCAGCAAGCCGATCTTTATTCGTCGTGGAAATTTTCAGTGATTGATTTGTCTTGATCGGTGGCGCGGATTATCAAGATGGTATAGCCAACTGTCAACGAGCCTGCCAAACGCTTGGCAACGCCACGATGTCCCCGCAAAAAGAAAAGGCGGTTGCCTGAATCCGGGGATTTGTTTCAGGATGTCCGGCGATTGGAGATAAACAAAACTGCGAGGATGAGCGAAATGGATTTCGACGTACAGGAAAAAATCTATCGGAAGGTCGCGAATGTTGCGGATGTGCTGCGCAGTTCCGGGTTGAAAGTCGTCGTGGATGAAGACGAAATCGCTTTGTTCAATTTGAATGGGGATTTTTACGCCATCAGCGATTATTGCCCGCATCGCGGCGCTTCGCTTAGCGAAGGCTTTCTGGAACAAGACAAAGTGTTTTGTCCCTGGCATTGTTTCGACTTCAACCTAAAAACCGGCAAAAGCGAAATGGTCTCGCATTTGTGCGTTGCGACATATCCCGTCAAGGTCGAAGACGGCGCTGTTTACCTTCTGCATTGAAATTCAAAAAGATGAATCGAATCCTTTATGACCGTCTGTTGTTTGTGATAGCCGCCGTCTTGAATCTGGGCGGCGCGGCAATGTTGATTTTCAAGCCGGACTTTCTGCTGGCGCGCTTAGCGATTCAAGATTCGGCGGCGCGCCTTCTGGCGCAATCTTTCGCTTCGAGCGTGACGACCTGGGGCATAGGCTATGCGCTAATCGCATTCGATCAACAACGCTTCCGCGACTTCGCCTGGCTCGGCGTGATTTCAAAAACGCTGTTTTTTCTGATTTACCTGGTGGCGTTGCTCAGAGGCAGACTTTCTTTCGCCGCCTTTGTGCCGGCGTTGGCGGATCTGGTTTTGGCGCTGCTCTTCCTGGAATTTCTGCTTCACACAAAATAGAACCGCGACCGTTAGGGAGTGAAGAAGACTCACGCTTCCTAACGATCGCGGTACTGCGTTTCTCTCAGCAAGGTACTGATTCCTCTACTGAATTTCCAACATTCGATCCAGTGCGACTTTGGCCCATTTGGCAGTTTCGGCGTCCACTTGAATGTGATTGACGACGTGTCCGTCCGCCAGATTTTCCAACGACCAGCACAGGTTTTCCGGCGCGATACGGAACATCGTCGCGCACATGCAAAGGTCGGGTGCCAGCAGCGTCACGAACTTATCTTTATGCCGGTTGGCCAGACGATTGACCAGATTCAGTTCTGTTCCCACAGCCCAACTGCTTCCCGCCGGAGCTTCGGCAATGGTCTTAATGATGTACTCGGTCGAACCATTTAAGTCCGATTTGGAAACCACTTCATAGCGGCATTCGGGATGAACCAACACTTTGATGCCGGGATGTTCGGCGCGACGGTCGTCCACGTGGCGTGCCTGAAATCGCCCGTGAACCGAACAAAAGCCTTTCCACAAAATGATCTTTGCGTTTCGCAACTGCTCCGGCGTATTGCCGCCGAGTTCCAGGCGCGGATCCCAAACCGCCATTTTGTCGAGCGGAATGCCGTATTTGATTCCGGTGTTGCGTCCCAAATGTTCATCCGGGAAAAAGAACATTTTCTCGCGTTGCGCGAACGCCCAGTTGAACAGCGGCAGAGCGTTGGACGAGGTGCAAACCACGCCGTCGTGACGACCGCAAAAGGCTTTGATGTTGGCGGCGGAATTCATATACGTGATCGGCATCACGTCCGCGATGCCGAGTTCCTGCAATTGTTCCCAGGCGGTTTCGACCTGTTCCAGCCGCGCCATATCGGCCATTGAACAACCGGCGGCCAAATCCGGCAAAACCACTTGTTGATGTTCACCGCTCAGGATGTCAGCCGATTCGGCCATGAAATGCACGCCGCAAAAAACTATGTAATCGGCGTTGGGACGGGTGGCGGCTTGCTGGGCCAGCTTGAATGAATCGCCGGTGAAATCAGCGTGGCAAATCACGTCGTCGCGCTGGTAATGATGGCCTAGAATCACCAGGCGCTCGCCCAGAATTTTTCTAGCCGCTTCGATTCGTTCGAAGAGTTCCGTTTCGGTCAAACTCAAATATTCTTCCATCGGCCTGACGCCGCCTTTGTTCAAGGCCGCGATTTCCGATTGACGCTGCGCTTTCAATGCAGTCTCTACCTGTCTTTCCGTTGCTTGATTCATGTGTTCTCCCTTTTCTTCTTCTCGACTTAGTGTATCGAGTACACGATGGCGCGGAGTGTACAAAAGACACTTACTCGCCGCAAGCGCACGGGGAAAGCAGGTTGAAACTGAAAGTTAAGGGCTGGGAAGGGGATTATTTGACGGGCTGTGTCATAGCCCAGCCGTCGCGCGAAGGTAGCGCGACGATCATCAATTGTTGCCATTCGCCACGGGAAAGAACTTCTCCGCCGGCGGCGCAAGTTGGAGAGCAATAAACCTTCCAGTCGTTGCCGACGACGCAATGATCCAAGTCAAATTCTTCGGCGCAAAAAGCGCATTCGTTTTCGATTCGTCTGGCCATCATTTCCTCCTGGAATGTCGTCCCTCCTCGCTCTCAAGCAGCAGGTCATCCAGCTTGTTGCTGGTAAGCAGCGAAAACAGCAAGGCACCGACAATGAAATTCGCCGCCGGATCGTTTTCCTTTTCATGCGGTTTGGTTTTGCTTCGCGAGGCGGCACTTGTTTGTGGTTCGAGATGCAATGTGGCGGCAAGGCCGGAAGCTTTTTTTGTTGCCGTGCCCGATCTCATTAGAAGCCTCCTGGCCGGATGGGAACGGCGACGTAATGCCGTTTGTAACGCCCGGCGAGTTTTTCCATCTCGACCAGCACCAACACGTCGGCGGTGCCGAATTCGGCATCGTAAGCCGGCGCTCCGCAAATCAACGCTCCAGCGCGCAAGTAGCCTTTTAGGATTGGCGACAGCTTTCGCTGCAAGGCGCGCGGTTCGCCGAAAACATCAACTTGTTGATCGAGATTCATCCGACAGTGCGGGTGCGGAAACACGCGATATTGTTCCGGGGCGAAATGATGCGTGCGCAAGTACGAATAAATTGGCTGCACTTCTCCCGCCTCGAAAACGTGCAGGCTGCCGCAGCCGAACAAATAACCGATGTCGCATTCGATGGCGTAACGAGCAATCGCTCCCCACAACAAATTGATTGTTGCAAACGAACGATGCGATGCAGCAATGCACGACCGCCCCAGTTCCAGCAATTCGCCGCCGCTCGCTTTGGCGGTGCGCTTTAAATTGCTCAGGTCGAATTCGTTTTCTGAATAAAACCCGATGTTCCTTTCCGCTTGGGCTTGCCGCAACAATCGGTACGTGCCGACAACCTCATCAAGCTCCAGATCTTTGACAATCAAATGGTCGCAGTAAGCGTCGTAGGCGTCGGTGTCGTAACCACGCTCATAAGATGATTGCAGGCCTTCCTGCAATTCCAGATTGAAAACTTCAAAGCGCAGGCGCATCGCAGCGTCGAGTTCCGGCAGCGTCGTTGCCAATCGAACTTCCAGATTGCCGGCGCGAATCGGCTGAATTTGTTGGGTTTGAAGAGTGTACGGCATCCTTGGGCATCGCTCCAATATCGGTTGAAATTCGGTTTGGCCAGCCCGGCGGTTTCAATGCCGACCCGTTGCTCCTCGTCAAATTCCCACTAGTAAAGGTCGTTGCCAAAACCGCCGGACTGCCAATCACGACGATACAATCAGGATGTTCAGCCCAAGTTAGACCGGTGTTAGTTGTTGGTTAGGATTTGGAGTGGAAATTGTGCGGCGAAGATTTGACGTAAAGTTTACTTTCGACTAACGCGAACTTTAGACGCTGCCGGTATGCTGCCCGGCAATTAGGTGCCTAGTCCTGTGTCTCTAAAGGGCTTCCTAACCGCCCAGGTTCAGGAAGCCCTATTTCCATTCTTCCATTCGCACACGACCTTGACCGATTTGCGCCGCCTCTTCAGACTGGAACTCGGTTTCAGATTGCGGCGTAGATCAAGCCACAAGCTTTCAACTCTAACCAATCCAAACGGCACAAGCCGAAACCAGGAGGAAAACCGATGTCGGCAGAATTCATTCCAGTGATGAGCGGCGGCGACCAGACCAGTTATACATTCGAGCACGACGTGACGCGCCAAGTCGCGGGCGATATTGAAAGCGTTCGCGCCAAACTGGCTG
>CAZRXE010000863.1:0-3057 GCA_964603695.1 uncultured Heliomicrobium sp. | reverse complement strand
AGCCAGGTTGCCGATCCTGTCCATCCTGTGACAAATCCTGTGAATCCTGTCCATACCGCATCGTTTTTGCGTTCAAACTTACAAGCAAGTTTCGCGCTTTATCTTCCCCCGGGCGAGGACGCCCGCGCGCCCAGGTGCTGACGCGATTGGCTCGCTTCGTAAATCTCCCGGAAGATGTTGTCCAGCGATTTGGTGATTTCCCAGCCGGGATAATGCGCGCGCATTTTGTCCAGGTTGCTGATGTAACAGATGTGATCGCCTTCGCGGTTCTTGTCCACGTAATCCCACTGCATAGGCTTGCCGCTCAACGCGGCGATGCGGTCGAAGGCCTCCAGAATCGAGCAACTATTCGCGCGCCCGCCGCCAATGTTATAGACCTCGCCGCAGCGCGGGTTTTCGGCAAAGGCGTGAATGAAGCGCGCAACATCATAAGAATGAATGTTGTCGCGCACCTGTTTGCCTTTGTAGCCGTAAACTTTGTACGGGCGGCCTTCGACATTGCATTTAATCAGATAGCTCAAAAAGCCGTGCAGTTCGACGCCGCTGTGATTCGGGCCGGTCAAACAGCCGCCGCGCAAACAGCAGGTCTTCATTCCGAAATAGCGCCCGTATTCCTGCACCATCACATCGCCCGCGACTTTCGACGCGCCGAAGATGCTGTGTTTGCTTTGGTCAATCGAAAAGTCTTCGGCAATGCCGTTGGCGTAATCGGGATCGTCATAGTCCCAGCGCGTGGAGAGTTCTTTCAAGCGAATGGTGTTCGGTCGGTCGCCGTAAACTTTGTTGGTACTCATGTGGACGAAGACGGCTTCGGGTGAGTGGCAGCGCGTGGCTTCCAGCAGATTCAACGTACCGACGGCGTTGACATCGAAATCATCGAAAGGACGCGAAGCCGCCAGATCGTGGCTGGGTTGCGCAGCAGCGTGAACGACCACGTCCGGGCGCAAGGCTTCCAGCAACCGCGCGACGACGAAGCGGTCGCGGATGTCGAGTTCGTGATGGCGAAAGTTGGCGTGTGTCGTTTGCAGCCGCTGCTGATTCCAGCGCGTATCTCCGCCGGGACCGAAAAAATCGGCGCGCATGTTGTTGTCCACGCCATGCACTTGCCAACCTTCGCGGCAAAAATATTCCACAACCTCCGAGCCGATCAGACCGGAAGAACCTGTCACAAGCAATTTGTTCATAAAGCTTTCCTTGTTGGCGTTCACCGAATTTAGGAGGGTCGGGAATTATTGATTGTCGAAATGGGCTTTGGTTAATACCGGAACCGATACCAGATGAACTTAATCACCTCGTTTTGAAAATCCATCAAGCCTTGTTCGGTCTGCCACCAATTGGCGGCGGTGTAACGTTTGGGGTTGATGGCAATCAGGCTTACCTCGGCACTGGTTTCTTGTAATTCGCGACGCAAAATCCAACGGGCGCGGCGCGTATGAAACAGTTCGGTCGGCGTCAGAAAACGATGCGCGTTGTGTTCTTTCGCCCAGACGGCCAGCACTTTGGCTTCGTCGAAAGTGCTGGTGACGGTTTGCGGCAAAACGATGATGGCGCTGGGCGGAACCTGTTCCCGTTCCAACAAGGTGCGCGTCAACGTGGCGTAATCAATCAGCAGACCCAGTTCGTTGACTTTGGTGGGTTCGGGTTGCATCACCAAAATGCGCGGCGCGCGGCCTTCGTGAAAGAGCCTTGCCGCGTCGAAGGGTCTGGAATCCAGTCCGCCGCCCAGAATAACGATGGCATCGGCTTGCGCGGGCGCGTCGGAAACGATCCACCATCCGGCCAGACCTTGCAGCAGCGGCGCTCTCTGCCACCAAGCCGCGCCCGCGACAACTGCCAGGGCAATCAACGCGATCAGCGCGAACTTCAGGCGGCGCGAACGTACACGCACATTCAGATGATGTCCGCGAAGGTCTTTTCGACTTGCCGGAAGTACCAGATTCCTGACAGACATAGGGCACTCACAATCAAGATGGAAATCAGCAGCGTGGAAGTTTGCAGCGGCGACTGTCCGCCGAGCAGCGCCCAGCGAAATCCGTCAATCACGCCCACCATCGGATTCAAGTCGTAAAGCATTCTCCAGCGTTCGGGAACCACCGAACTGCTGAATCCGACCGGCGAAACGTACAATCCGAACTGCACGATAAACGGCACGATAAAGCGAAAGTCGCGGTATTTGACGTTCAACGCGCACAGCCACAATCCCGCGCCGAAGGCCGCGCCGAAGGCCAACAAGATAAACAGCGGCAGCGTCAGCAATCGCCAGTCCGGCGCGAAACCATACCAGACCATCAACCCCGCCATCATTCCCAACATAATCAGGAAATCCACGAAACTGGTGATGACCGATCCGGCGGGAACGATCAAACGCGTGAAATAAACTTTGGAAATGAGGTTGGCGTTGCCGATCAAGCTATTGCCGGATTCGGTCAGCGCCGTGGCGAAAAACTGCCACGGCAACATGGCCGCAAACACCAATAGGGTATACGGCGCTGATCCCGGCGCGGGAAGTTTGGCAATACGGTTAAACACCAACGTAAATACCAGCACCGTCAGAAAAGGACGGATCAAGGCCCAGGCAACACCGATCACCGTTTGTTTGTAACGCACCAGAATGTCGCGCCAGGCCAGGAAATAAAACAGTTCGCGGTAACGCCACAAGTCCCGCCAGTAATTTTTTTCCGTCCGCCCGGCTTCGATCCACAGATCGAAATCCTCCGCCTCTTGTGCGGGCGACTCCGGCGCGGAAGCCGGCGATGTCAACAAAGCTGCCTGTTCTTGTGCGGTCATATGAAAACTTGAAAAACGTTGGTCGGTTTCCGGCAGATCAGGCTTACGGACACAGATGCGCCCGCCACCGCCGCGAAACTCCATCATAAATCACCGACGCGCATTGGTCAGGCGTGATGATGAGGTCCGTGCCCGTGGTTGTTTTGAAGCGATTCGCGGCAAACGAACTCGCGGCCTCATAAACCAGAACGATGTCCTGCGTCCCGACATTCCAAATCTGATGCACCTGCCCGCTGACCTGCGGCGTGGTGAACGTCAGCCCGGTCACGC
>CAZRXE010000862.1:0-2523 GCA_964603695.1 uncultured Heliomicrobium sp. | reverse complement strand
GCCGCGCGCACGCTCGACGCCGATGACGCTCTGCGCGCTACTGGCCGCGCACACCCCGCGCAGGCGACGAGACGCCCGCGATGCTGCCCAGCAACAAGGTCATGATGCGGTTGGTTTCGTCCGCCGCTTCGGCCACGTCCGTCATGTTGCGCACGGAAAAATCGTTTTCCTGATTGCCACCCAGTTTGTGTCGTTGGCGCAGCAAATCCGTGATTTGTTGCTCGGCGGTTTTGGTTGCTTCCGGCGAGATAGCCGAAGCATTGGCGAATTGAACGTAGCTGATGCCGAGCAGTTTCTTTTGAACTGTGGTGAAAGGTGCCATGCACAGGTCATCCTGATCACGCCCTTGGGCATCCTGCCCTTTGGGAGCCAGCACGCCTATGACGCGAAAGGTCAGTTCGCGGACGCGCAGCATCTGCCCGACCGGATCCAGGCCAGGAAACAAATTGTCGGCAATTGTTTTTCCGATGACAACCACGCGGGCAGCAGTACGGACGTCACCTTCGGTAAAGAAAGTGCCACTTTCAATCTTCCATTTGCGGATTTCCAGGAATTGTTCGTTTACGCCTTGCACCTGCGTATTCCAATTCTGATTGCCGAACACGATTTGAGAACGCGACATCACCGAAGGACTGGCCATGCCGATGCTGGGAACTTCGCGGCGAATGGCTTCGATGTCTTCCACGGTCAGCGTATTGGTTCCGCCGGAATCCGTTCCGCTGCGAACGCCGCCCGTGTTCATCGAACCGGCGCGGATGAAAAGCAGGTTCGTGCCGACGTTGGCAATCTGACTTTGCACCGAAGCCTGCGCGCCCTGGCCGATGCTGACCATCGCAATCACCGACGCCACGCCGATAATCACACCCAGCATCGTCAATGCCGAACGCATTTTGTTGCGTGCCAGCGCACGAAAAGCGACTCGAAGAATGACCAAAAAATTCATTTCAAAATCCTCTCTGACTTATTCGTCATCGTCATCAGCGTCTGAAATCTGCGGCAGCAGTTTCAGTTCTTCGCCGGCGTCGCGTTGATTGGTGACGGCGTAATCTTCCTTGATCTTGCCGTCTTTGAAAACAACAACGCGATCCGTGTATTCGGCGATGTCGTGTTCGTGCGTGACCAGGACGATGGTGATTCCTTGCTCGCGGTTCAGCCTCTGGAAGATTTCCATCACTTCCACCGAAGTGCGCGAATCCAGATTACCTGTCGGCTCGTCGGCCAGAATCAACGCCGGGCGATTAACCAGCGAACGCGCAATCGCCACTCGCTGTTGCTGTCCGCCTGAAAGCTGATTCGGATGATTCTGTTCGCGCCCACCCAAACCCACGGCCAGTAAGGCTTCCGACGCGCGTTTATGGCGTTCGACAGCGGGAATGTTGGCGTAAAGCATCGGCAATTCGACGTTTTCCATCGCCGAGGTGCGCGACAGCAAATTGAAGCCTTGAAAGACGAAACCGAGTTTGCGATTGCGAATGTCCGCGCGTTCGTCTTTGGAAAGTCCAGAAACGTCCACTCCGTCCAAAACGTATTTGCCGCGCGTCGGGCGATCCAGGCAACCAATGATGTTCATCGTCGTGGATTTGCCCGAACCGGACGTGCCCATGATGGCGACGAATTCGCCTTCGTGAATTTTCAGCGATACGCCGCGCAATGCATGCACTTCGACATCGCCTGTTTTGTAGATTTTATGGATGTGATCCAGTTCGATAATGGCGCGAGCGCCTTCTTGAGAAGAGTTTTTCCCGCGCTCCGTCGAAGTCCCTACTTGTTTAAGCTCCGTAGCCAATTGCATCTCAACCCTTTTGTTGTTTGATCGCCCTGGAAGCACAGTGCCTGCGGCCTGCGAGACTGCTGAAGAAAACCATTTGGATTTCCACCACGCCTCGCAGCCTGGAAGGACTGCGCTACCAGGGCCAATACCACGACTTGTTACCGGCGTCCGCCGCCGCCAGGGCCGCCACCGGGCCCACCGCCGCCTGGCCCACCGAATCCGCCGCCGCCGAATCCGGGCGGGCGCGTGCTGGTGGTGGAAGCCGCTCCGGCGATCTTCTGGCCGACGATGACCATTTCGCCTTCCTGCAAATTGCCTTCGACGACTTCAGTCGCCGTGCCGTCCGTAATGCCGAGCTTGATGCGACGCGGCTGCGGTTTTTTGTCCGCTCCCGTAACCCATACCAAACGCCATTGACCTTCCGCCGGCGCGCCTGAACCGCCTCTGCGCTGCCCATCGCCGCCGCCCGCACCTTGTGGGCGCTGACCTTGTTGCTGACCTTGTTGCTGACCTTGTTGCTGGCCGGCTTGTCCCTGCGCCTGATTCTGTTGTTGAGCGCCGCCAGCCTGCTGATCCTGACCGCCCTGTCCACCTTGCCCGCCGCGCAAGCCGCGCATAATTTCTCGAATCTTGTCAGGAGTCATGTCCTTGGGAGTGAAGCGCAACGCGGCATTCGGCAAACGCAGTGCGGCTTTGCGTTCGGCCACAGCAAAAGTCAGGTTGGTTGTCATGCCCGGCAACAATTTCAAATC
>CAZRXE010000861.1:0-5116 GCA_964603695.1 uncultured Heliomicrobium sp. | reverse complement strand
TCGCTGCGTTTGCGAAGTGATTTTGCGAAAGCGCGTGCCGATGGCTTCGCGGGCGACGATCCATTTTTCCTCTTGATTGTCGAGCAACAGCGAAATCATCGCGCCGGGAAAACCTACGTCGTGAACCAGCCGCAAGGTGCGTTGCAGACCTTCGACCAGTTCGGTGCGCTGGCTCATCTTTCGCGTGTGTTTGCCGATGGCGAAAAAGCCGCGCTGCAAAGGCGTGCGGTCACGCATCTCGTCGCCAAAGCAAAGCATGGCTTCGCACCAGTTGTTGTAAACAGACCTGCCGGTCTCATCCAGGCCTGCTTCGCCGTCGAAAAATCCGCCGACGTATTCCAGACCGTTTCGCCCCAGCGCCTCTATTTCCGCCGCCGACTTCTCGAAATCCTGCGCCAATCTCGACTGGCAAACGATGCCGAAACAGGCGACAGGATTTTCCAGCCGCAGTCGCCGGATGGCTTGTTGCAGCAAGGCGACGGTCTGACCTGACGCGACGGGCGAAGCGGGCGTTAAATCTTCAAAGCAAATATTGCGGGTCAATGGTCGCAACATTCTGACCGAGCGGCCATCTTTGGCTCGCCGCGCAATGGCCAGCATCGGATCGCGTCCGTGCGACAGTTCGCCCAGCAAAGCCATTTGGTCTTCGGTTTTCAAATTCAAAACTTCGGCAGGCGCGCCTTCCTCGAATTCCAAAATCGTCCTTTGGTCTTCGCTCAACTGCTTGATGCGCAAAAACCGCCCCGTTGCGGGCAGGCCGTGGCCGATGCTGGAAGTGAAAGGAAACGCCGTCACCACTCGCGCTGCCGCCAGCGCGTCCGTGTAAACAGTGTCTCCGGCAAACAGCAGCGCCGCTGAGCGCCGCGCGCCTTCGGGCAATTGGCAAGGTCCTGAAGAAACAGTCCCGCCGGCAATCGGCACGCGTGCGCGCACCGCTTCGCGCATCAGCCTGTGAAGCTCCGGCGCGGGATAATTTTCGCTTTCGGTTTGATCGAAACTCGGGAAGAAGGTCAGCAACAACCGATTGACCAGCGGATTCGGATCGGTTCCGCTGCCGGTGAAGTTAAGCTTCAAAGCGTCCAGCACTTCCGCCACCGAAGCCTGCGCATCCGTGCGAACCTGCGTGCTGACGGCGACCTCCGCGTCCATCAGTCGCGAACTCAGACAAATCAACAGCGCGCCGTGATCATGAACCCGGCGATTGAAAAAGAGCGCAGAAACCGTCCCGCCGATCAACGGCAGATGCGTATGCCCTGCTTCGGCAAACCGCTGATGCACGCCCGCCACCAAATGCTCGGCCTGAACTTTTTGCAGGTAATCCAGCGAAGCCAGCAGGATCAAAAGCTTCGGCGGAAACTGTTTGTCCGGCTCGTCCACCGGTTCTATGGCTTCCAGTTTATGTAAACATTGATCGGCCAATTCCATCCCGTCGTGAAAGGCTCGATGGCTGGATTGACTCAGGCTGCCGGTGACGAATGCCAGATAGTTGAAGGAACTGTTCATCGTTCGATTCTCCCTGCTTCCCACACCGCCGCCCATCCTGTTTACGGCTCTTTCCAACAAGATTGCTGACAAGGTTGATAAAAATGGCTGAGGACACATTTCTGAATCGGGGCACTGCTTTCAATGGCTTTTCACTTTGTTCGGCGCGGGTATTTGCAAGACACAGGCCACGCGAAACCTGGCCGCGCGAAATTCACGACGACGACGACAACCCCTTGTGCAATCAATGCCTTCCATCGCGCCGGCTTCGATTGAACAGCCGCGCAATCGCAAAAACGCCGGGAAACAAATTGCACAGTGCGAGGAAAAGTGAGTAGAAACCGGGGAAGTCCCTGATGTCAGGACACTTCGGTAACGCTTGGTTTGGCAGCAGAGCGATGGATTTGCCATTTTCCAGTTGTCATTTTTCATTGAATACGAACCGTTTACCGGTGTCAGGAAACTCATCGAGCGCGGCTTCAAGCAATACCGCAGGCGAATTCATCGCCCGAACCTTAAAACCCGAAACCCGGCACCTGAAACCTCACCAAAAAAGACTTTGCCGTAAGGTTCAACAAATCTATTGGTAGTCAGGTTTCCAGTCTTAGGTTTCGGATCTCAGGGGCAACGAATTCGTCGGCGGCCTCTCAAGCAATCCCACTCCAAAAAGTGCTTCGACATCAGGCCAATCCCGTCAAACGCTGAATCAAGTGACTGTGATTGAATTCCACATTACTTGACCGTCCCTTGTGGCGAATAAAAAAAAACAGGCCAGCGGCTTTGATTAGCCGCCGGCCTTATCTTGTTTCAAACGCCGCCGTTTGCGTAGCATTCCCGTTAGCCCCAGCGAACGACTTGCCCTTTATCGAACGACACGGACAGACAACAGAAATCGGAATTGAACCATCCACAAGCCCGAAGCCCCGGCGCTGTTGGAAATTCAGATAACATCAACCACAACTTTCGGTGAACAACCTGCCGGAACAACAGAAGGCATCGCAATCTTGAAAAACTCAACCGTAGGTTTGAACCGCAAACATCATCAGTCGCAAACTTCGACCTGGCTGCCGACAGTCTTTTCGGCGCTGGTGATTTTCTTTTCCTCCGCGCTTTTCGCTCAGGCACGAAGCGCGCAAACCGAAGCGCGCATAGCAGGTTTCAGCGGCAAGCTCCGGCTGCGGCGTAACGCCCTACCGCTGCTGTTTCGCAAAGGCGACCGCTTGCTGCCCAATGATGAAATTGACACGACCGGCGGCGGCAGCCTCAGAATCAGTTTTTCCGACGGCAGTTTGGTCATCATCGCGCCCGGCTCCATCGCCGTACTCAAAGATTTTCGACAAGCCAACAGTTTGCGCGAACTGCTGGACTTGGCGCTGGGCCGCGTTCGCATCAAGATCAAAAAACTCGGAGGGCGTCCGAATCCCTATCGCGTCAACAGCCCGACGACTTCGATTGCCGTGCGCGGAACGGAATTCACCGTCCGCGTCGAATCGAGCGGCGAAACCGAAGTGGCCGTCAGCGAAGGTTTGGTCGAAGTGACCAGCCGGCTCGATCAAAATCAAAAAACGCTGGTCGAACCCGGACGCAGCGTCATTGTCCGTCCGAGCGGCGACATCGGCTTGAATCGCGTGGGGCCGGGCAACGAAATGGACGCGCGAATCAAACCGCTGTCGGATCAGAAGAACTTTTATTACCGCGATTCGGAATACACCGTCACTTACGGCTACAACATTTACAACCGCGCCATCACGGAGCGAACGCTCAACAATTCGCCGTCGCGCTTCGCGGCCTTCGCGGATGCGCATTTTGACAGCCTGCTCAACCCGGCTTACGCGGCGGAGTTCAAACGCACGGATGGCCGCTTTTATCTTTCGTCTTCGTTGAGCCGTCCCTTTGAACGGATCAATGCGCCGGATCGTTCGGACTTCAAACCGCCGCATCCGTTTGACCAAACCCTGTCTTTGCAGACTTCTTATTTCGTGCCGCTCGGTTCGCGCTGGGTGGTGGGCGGCGCGATTTCAAAAAGCGACACCGGTTTGGAATCTTCCGCCGTCAACGAACTGCCACCTTCATTTCTCGACTTCAGTCAAACACTTTCTTTCAACGGCACGGTCAAGACGACAACGGTCAACACCGCGCTGGTTGCAGCGCGGCGCTTCGGCCAGGGCGAACGCAGCAGTCTGGGATTGAAGATCGAACGCCTGGAAAGCCGCGCCGCGCTGCAAACCACGGAAACAGCGATTGAGCGATTGACGAACCCGCCGCTGACGTTCAGCAATACCCGCCTCGGCGATTCGCGTTCGCGCAGCCATCGCACCACGATCATGCTGGGGCTAACGCACGATTTCGCGCGTGGCGACAAGCTGGGATTGAGCTACAGTTACGGCGCGGCGGCGGGCGGATTTCGTTACCGGACGGATCAACAAACCTTCGCCTTCGACAATTCCGTCACCGCAAAACAGATTGATTCGCTGGCTTCGGAAGCTTCGCTGCTGTTGCGCGGGCCGGTCACGCGGCGACTCTTTTATGGGCTGGAAGCTTCCCTGCTTTCCGAACGCATCACGGACAACGTTCAGTACAAGCTCTCCGCGCTGACGCAACACCGCCGCGCCCGGCAGCCGCGCGCGGGGGGTGGCTTCGGCATTGCTCTGCACCAGAAAACGCTGCTCAGCCTGGACCTGTCGTTCGCACGACAAACCGTGCTGGAAAATAAAGTCGAAATAACGGCAGGCGATTTTTATCCCGACAGCCAGCGTTACAGCGCGACGTTTCTTAACGGCCACCTCGGTTTGCAAAGCGATCTGGGGCAGCGTTTTCTGGCGCACGCTTCGGCGATGCGCGTTTATGAGCGCCGCTACTTCAACCTGTTCGACCTGTATCAAAACCGTTATTCGACCTTTTCCACATTCGGCTTCGGCTGGCGCGTTCGCCCCGGCTGGCTTGCGCAATATTTCTTTTCCACCGATTACGGCAAACGCGGCCCCAGCCATACTTTGCTGCTGCGTTATGACTTCAGCCAGTAATTCTCGGTTTGTACAGCGGACAGATAGTACGCTGGGAGCTTGGGCCAATAATCCATTACTTTTCTTACCGGATTTTGCGGTTACACGCCATCAGCGGACTACCAGTCCGCTGTACATTGCCAAACCGAGAATTGCTGGACTTCAGCTTCGGCAAGGAAAAATATTTTTCAGCACGCGCCCGGTCAGACAAATTGCCACCAAGAGCCGGTGACAAAGGCGTCAGACTGTCGCCTTTGTCGCGCTCATTGACGGTTTTACGAGGGTTTTCCTTCAGGTATGCGCGTTGCGTTGTTCGGCAGGGAATGTGCCCCAAGCGAACGCAGCGATGCCGGGCCAAACCACGCCTAACATCATCCATCAATATTTTCAGAATAATTTCCAGACTAGGTTTTCAGTGTGATCGAAATCACGATTGGAGGGTAACTGAAATGAGAGTTTTTCTTTTCGCCAAACGCCCCCTGTTTTTTTTCTTTCTGATTTTGTTATGCGGAAATGTCTTGCCCAGCAGGAAGTTCCAAGCAAATTCATTCCATTCGATGATGGCGTCCGATCACATCACCACCGAGACAACAAGGCTTTTCGACAGCGCGCCCAAACGATTGGTGGGCTTC
>CAZRXE010000860.1:0-12121 GCA_964603695.1 uncultured Heliomicrobium sp. | reverse complement strand
CTACACTGCATCACGGCGAAGGGAAGCAATGGATGGTTGCCGCCCCTCGTTGCCCGTGACTTCATCTGCGTGATTGTCAGATTCGTGCAGAGGATGGGCCGGGACGCCGGGAAAAACATGATTCCCGGCTGATTGACTGATGATTTTTCCCTGATTTTCCGCTGACTTCACCTTTGTGGCGGAAAACCTTCACCGTTTTACCGCATTACGATAAAAATCATGACCCCCCTTCTCCCGGCACGCCGCTATGAATTCGGCGATTTTCAATTCGAGGTAGACAGCCAGCGTTTGTTTCGCGGCGGGGAAGTCGTCCCGTTGCCGCCGAAAGCCGCTGCTTTGCTGCAACTGTTTTTGGAGCGTCGGGGCGCTGTGCTGAAAAAAGACGAGATTTTCGCCACGCTCTGGCCCAACGAAATCGTCGAAGAATCCAACCTCACCCGGACCATTTACCTGCTGCGAAAAACTCTGAACCAACGCGCGCCGGCGGAGCTTTTCATCGAAACACTGCCCAAAATCGGCTACCGCTTTCTGGCCGAAGCGCGTGAAATTTTGCCAGCACCGCCCGTCGAAGAGCCTGTCGCCCCGCCCTTGCCGGAAACCCTGTCCGCCGAAACTGCTTTTGCCGGTTCTCCGGTGGTGACAGCAGGCAAAAACGGTTGGCGGGAAACGGCGCTTGGGTTGGTTTACCGCCGCGTGCAGGTGGACGGTGAAGGGCAATTGCTGCCAGTCAGGCAGGGAATTCCGCGACCGGCAAAACTGACTTTGTGGGCTGTGTCGGGGCTGGTCGTTTTGGGATTGCTGGCGCTGGCGGCTCGGCAGTTTTTCCAGCCGGAAATTCCTGTCGAGTCCATCGCTGTGCTGCCGTTTTCGGAATTGAGCGGCGACGCTCGCGAATCAGTGCTGGGTCTGGGCGTGGCCGACACGGTCATCAGCCGGTTGGGCAGTTTGGGCGAAATCGAAATCCGTCCGACCAGCGCCATTCGCCGTTACACTGAACGCACGCCCGACCCGTTGCTGGCCGGGCGCGAATTGCAGGTCGAAGCCGTCCTGACCGGCAACATCCAACGCCTGGGCGGACAGGCGCGCCTCACCGCGCAACTGTTGCGCGTCAGGGACGGGAAAACCTTGTGGTCTGTGGCGCTGGACGAAGACGCCGCCGAACTATTCGCTCTGCAAGATCACCTGACTGAAGAGGTGGCCAAAGCCTTACATCTGCCGCTGACTGCCGAACAACAGCTTCATTTGCGCAAACGCGACACGGAAAATCTGGCCGCTTACAATTTGTACTTGAAAGGCCGTTTGTTCTGGAACCGGCGTTCGCCGGAATGGATTCGCAAAGCGATTGAAAGTTTCGACGCCGCCATTCAGGCCGACCCGAATTACGCGCTGGCTTATTCCGGTCTGGCCGATTGTTATTCGCTGGTGGTCAGCGGATTGCCGCCGTCCGAACGCATGCCCAAAGCCAAACAGTTCGCGCAAAAAGCTCTGGAACTCGACGACAGCCTGGCCGAAGCGCACGCCTCGCTCGGCTTCATCAAATACAAGTTCGACTGGGACTGGCGCGGCGCGGAAAGCGAGTTTCGCCGCGCGATTGAGTTGAATCCGAACTACGCCACGGCGCATCACTGGTACGGCGAATGTCTGGGTCTGCAAGCCAAATACGCCGAAGCCCACGTCGCGCTGAAACAAGCCGAACGCCTGGACCCGCTCTCGCTGGCCATCAAGGAAGACATAGGCATGGTCTGGTTCCGCATGCGCGATTACCCAAAGGCGCTCGGCAAATACAAAGAAGTGCAGGAACTCGACCCGCGATTCGCGCGCATCCGCAACAAAATGTCGGAACTTTACGGCGTAATGGGACGCCATGACGAAGCCGTCGCCGAAAAACTCGCGTTTTTGGAAATGAACGGCAAACAAGCCGACGCCGTCGCCGCGCTTCGCGAAGCTTATCAACGCGGCGGTTGGCAGGGATTTATTCGTAAGGAGATTGAATTGGTACTCGCCAACAAAATCTTCCTCGGTCAGGATTACGTGGCCAAACGCTACGTCGTTTTGGGCGACACCGAACAAGCATTGAGATGGCTGGAAAAATCCTTTGAGTCGCGGGGCGAAGGGCCGATTCGCATGAAAACCGACCCGGAACTCGATCCGCTGCGCTCCGATCCCAAGTTCATAGCTATGCTGCAACGCGCCGGGCATACCCCGTGAAAGCTGTAGCACAACCTCGCCAAGGTTGCGCTGCTTGCTTTTTCGTCAAACCGCCCGCAGTTCCCAACTTCCCAAAAAGATCGAAAGGCACAACGTCCATGAACAAAATCACCCGCCGCCAAAGCCTGAAAGCAGGCGTGACATCACTAACTACATTCGGGGCCGCACTCAGTTTGCCCTTTGCGCCAAACGACGCCGCCGCGCCGCCGGCATCGGGCGGACTCTGTTTGAATGAAGACAACAGTCATTATTTTTCCAGTCGCGCCGGGCAAAAACTTGATGCCGAAACCGTGGCTTCGTGGGTGGATCAGTACGCGAAAACGCAGGTGCGCGAATTGATGCTTTGCCCCAACTGCATGCGCACCAGTTACGACAGCAAGGTTTGGGACCCGATCTGGAAAGGCTACGATCCGAACGGCGCTGACGATCAACCGCTATTGGCCAGCACACCAGCCGCCGCTCGCGCTGGCGCAAGAGCCTGGATTCACACGGCCTGGCAACTCCATCGAGACGGCATTGACCCTTACAAAATCTGGATCGAACGCGCCCGCCGACACGGCATTTCGCCCTGGATTTCGATGCGCATGAACGACGTGCATAACGTGGACGACACGCGCAGTTACATCCACGGAGAATTCTGGCGCGAGCATCCGCAATTCTGGCGTGTGCCTTATCGCCTGGGGCCATCGGCGGATCGCGCCTTCGATTACGGCCGTCCCGAAGTTCGGGAACATCATTTCAACCTGATTCGCGAACTGGTCGAACGCTACGATTTCGACGGCCTGGAACTGGACTGGATGCGCTTCGGCTACCATTTCAAACCCGGCCACGAACGCGAAGGATTGACGCTGCTGACCGATTTCACCGCCGAAGTTCGTCGCCTGTTGAACACCTGGGAAAAGAAACGCAGTCATCGCATTCGTCTTGGCGCGCGCGTGCCTTCGCGTCCGCAAACGGCTTTGGGATTGGGTTATGACGTGGCCGCCTGGGCGCGGCGGCGATTGATTGACCTGCTCGTGGTCACGCCGTTTTGGGCCAGCATTGAAACAGATATGCCTATCGAAGTCTGGAAAGAGTTGCTGCGCGGAACTTCGGTCACGCTGGCCGCCGGGTTGGAAGTGCTTATCCGCACGCATCCTGAATCCAAACAGTTTCAGAAAAACACTCTGGAAACAGTGCGTGGCGCGGCCAGTTCGCTGCTGGATCGCGGCGCGGATCGTGTTTATCTGTTCAACTACATGGATTCGCAAACGGCGATGGCCGATCTGGAAAACTACCCCACGTTGTTGCGCGAAACGGGTCGCGCCGAAACGCTGGCCGGAAAACCGCGTCGCCACGTGCTGACTTTCGCTGACACCTGGGCACCCGGCGAATCGCGCGCCATTCCGCTGCCCGCGCAATGCACTGCCGGCGGATGGCGGGCTTTCCGGTTGGCAACCGGCCCCGCGCCCGTCGCCGGAAAGGTTCGCGCGCTGCTCGGCGTGGAAGGCATCAGCGAGGCGGACTTGGCGCAAAGCGAATTTCGCGTGAACGGCGAACTTTGCGAATTCAAAGGCGCGGTCGAATTGAAAGCTCCCAAACCGGAAGTACCCGTCTTCGCTTACAGCATCCCGCCGGCACTGTTGCAACGCGGTTACAACCTGATCGAAATCGCGCCGAAGCGTGATTGCCGAATCGTCTGGGTGGAAATTTCCATATCCGTGGACGCCGAGTACTAACTCGGCGTCCACAGGTAATTGCAGTCTCTAAACCGATTTCGCTGGCGATTCCTTTGCCCGTTCAGGAATCGCCAGACTGGCCAGACAGCCGACCGCGAAAGTCGTCAACGAGCCGATCAGCACATACCATTGCCAGGACACGCCGGTTCGCAGCTTGACGTAAAGCATCACCGACACGCCCAGCAGAATGCCGACGAACGCCGCCATCTGGCCGACGCGTTTGGTGAAGGTTCCCAGAAAGAACACGCCCAGGATGACGCCGTTGGTGAACGAGGCAATGCCCAGCACTTCGTTGACGACTTTGTCTGAAAACTTGATGGCCACCAGCGCCACGGCGATTTGAACCACGCCCCACACCGCTGTCAGCAAGCGCGACGCGCCCAGGTAATGCGCATCGGATTTTTGGCCGCCGGTCATAGGTATATAAAAGTCCGCGATGGCCGCCGCCGAAGAAGAATTCAACGAGGACGACAACGTGGACATCGCGGCGGCGAAAATCGCCGCGATGACCAGTCCGACCACGCCGGCGGGTAAATGCGTGACGATGAAGTGAGGGAAGATGCGGTCGGTTTGCAGTTTGCCGTCCGCGCCGGTGAAGGCTGCAATCTCCGACAAGCCGTACTTGGAATAAAAGACATACAGCATCGTGCCGATCACCAAAAACAAAATGAATTGAAAGAAGACCACCGCGCCGCTGGTCAACAACGCGACGCGCGCCTGTCGCCGCGAACTGCTGCACAAATACCGCTGCACCATCAATTGATCCGTGCCGTGCGTGGCCGTGGTCAAAAACGCGCCGCCTATGACGCCCGACCAGAAGGTGTAGCTTTTGGTCAAACTCATCGTGAAATCGAACCATTGAAATTTACCCGCCGGCGAAGCCGTCGCCACCACTTCGTTCCAACCGCCGGGAATCTTGTCCAGCAGAATCCAGGCGGCCAGCCCCGCGCCCAGCAGGTAAATCACCAGTTGAATGACATCCGTCCAGATGACTGCCGACATTCCGCCCAGGTAGGTGTAAATGATCGTCGCCAGGCCCATCACCAAGACCGAAATCACCAGAATCGCGAATGTCGGGCTGAGCGAGGGAAGCCAGTTGCGCGCCATTTCTTCCATGCCTTGCATCCGCAACAGCAGCGCCGCCAACACCAATCCAGTGGCGAACAACCGGAAGCCGTCGGCCAGACTCCGCGTTGTCAAAAACAACGCCGAAGCCAGACGCCGCACTGGACTGCCGAATCGCTGCCCCAGCAGTTGGTAGACCGTCAGCAATTCGCCGCGAAAATAAAGCGGCACGAAAATCGTCGTCACCACTATGCGCCCGATCATGTAGCCTATGACCAGTTGCATAAACGTGAAGTTCCCGGCGTAAGCCACGCCCGGCACGCTGATGAACGTGACGGTGCTGGTTTCAGTAGCGACGATGGAACCCATAATCGCCCACCACGGCACACTTTCGCCGCTGACGAAATAATCCTTGACGTTTTTTTGCGAACGCGAAAAGTACGCGCCGAACAACACTGTGCCGACGATGTAGGCAATGAGAATGGTTAAGTCGAGTGTGCGCATGTCAGATGTAAGGTTGTTGAATGGTCAGTTCCGTGATGTGTTGAAAGTGCTTGAGATTTTTTGTGAAGAGAGGAAGGTTTTCGCCGATGGCAGTGGCGGCAATGACCGCATCGGCAAAAGGAGTTTGATGCCGTCGTCTGATTTCTCCCGCCCGCCAAGCCGTATCAAAATTCAAGTCCAGAATTTCCAGCAGCCCTAATAACCTTTTGACCCTTACCTCTTCATTCGGGCCGCTCATTCTGCCGGAAGCCAACTCCGTCACGGTGATGGTCGAAATTGCCGCGCGAATTGCGCCCGCCTCAATTTGTTTGAAATACGCTCGCGCCGGTGCATAACCGCGCAACAAATCAATCAAAATGTCACTGTCGAGCAGAACGTCGTTCATAAACCCAACCTTTGGCCGCGCTCTTCCCACTCCTCGCGCAGTTGATTGACGAACTCGACGCTATCCTGAATTTCAGGCCACAAGCCAAAAGCGTCATCCACCGGACTGACGTTGTTTTTCTCCAAAACAACACGATCTTCTTCAATCGTCATCAACATCGTGTCGCCGCCTTTGAGGCCAAGCTTTTTGCCGACCTCCACCGGCAAGATGATGTTTGAAGGGTCTTGCACTTTGATCAAACTCATTTTTGTTCTCCTTGAACTCCCGGAATTCGGCGCGATTCTACTTGATCCCGCCTGTCGCCGCCCGTGTCCTCTTCGCAAACTCGTTTCAAACAAGACAGGCTTTGTTTAAGATGCCCGCTACGCGACAACAATGGAGACATTATGGCGACATCCGAAAAAGAACTCGTTTACAGATACACGCCCGAAGAATATCTGGCTTTCGAGCGCGCTTCGGACACGAAGCACGAATACCTTGACGGCGAAATTTACGCGATGGCCGGAGCAAGTCCGACGCATAATCAGATTTGCTTCAATTTGGCAGGGGAACTTCACCTGCAAATCAAGGGGACATCCTGCATCGGGTACACCTCCGATCAGAAAATCAGAACCGATCCAATGGATTTGTTTTCTTATCCCGACTTGACCATCGTTTGCGGCGAGCCGGTTTTTCACGACGAGCATCAGGATGTCATTCTGAACCCTTCAGTTATCATCGAGGTCTTGTCGCCGTGGACGGAAAAATTCGACCGCAACACGAAACTCGAACGCTACCAACAAATCCACGCGCTGACCGATTACATTTTGATTTCGCAAAACCGGCCTTACGTGGAGCACTACGCCCGGCAAAAAGGGAAGCGTCAATGGCTCTTCACGCTCGAAACCGATCCGGCAGCCGAGATTGAGATCACTTCAATCAAGTGCAAATTGAAGCTGGCGGACATTTATAACCGCGTCAAGTTCCCTTCGGCCAAAGGCTTGCTTGCCGCCGTTGAAGGCCCACCAAAAACCGCAGCCAAAAAAGCTGGGCGGAAAAAAACGCGATGACGCCCGGCGTTGTTATTTGATCTCGCCCGCTTCCGGTCGCTTCTTTTCACGAATCCATTTCAACAATTCATCGAATGCCGCGCCGGTTTGTCCCGGCGTGAAGTTGCAGTGACCTTTGGCCACGACGAACTTGGCGACAAACAAATCCTGCGTGCCGGCGACGCGGACGAATTCGTCGTATTGGCTGACAAACCGGCCCGGAATCAATTGATCGTAAGTCGTGTGAATCGTCAGCACCGGATCGGCAATGCGTCCGGTCGGCGAATAATGTTGACGCAGGTATTCGCGCGCTTTGGCGTCGGCGGCGTAGCGATTGACGCCGCGATTGAGCGCCACATCGTCATCGAATCCGTCGTAGATTGTGTTGCGATTATCGAACGGATTGCCGCCCGTGCGTACCTGCAATTCGCGAACGATCTCATACCAGAACGCCAATACGCTCGGTAGTTCGGCAGGCGAGGCCAGGCTGTAATGTTTGGCGAACATCATCGCTTTGTCGGGCGCGGCTTCAACGGCGGCTTTGACTTTCGCCGGATCGAGTTTCGCGCCTTGCGGCAGATTGACGAGCGAACCGATTACGTTCGGAAACAGGTAATCGAAAGTCGCCAGCATGTCGAAGATGCGTTCCTGAAAACCGTTCAGCGTGACATTCAGCGGGCCGCACATCGGCAGCGCGCCATCGTAAACTTCCGGGTATTTCTCAATCGTCGCCAGCGTGATTGCGCCGCCCATTGAATGACCCAGCACGATGGCTTCGGCAGGCTTGCCGTGTTTTGACGCAAAGAATCGCCGCAAGGCTTCGTTGTCTTCGACGGCTTCTTTCACCGCCCAACCCTGCATGCTGTAAGCCGATTCGGCAACGGCGAATCCGCGCGATAGAAAGACGTTTCGCAAACCTTGTGCGCGTACATTCTCAAAGTTGTTCGGCGTGCCGGTCACTTGATAACCGTGGCAGTACATCACCAGGCCTTTGTTCCAGTTTGCCGGCATTTCAATCCGAAATGCCGCGCCGTTGATCGTGCCGGTTTCAACTTTGCTTTCCTGGGCATAGACCGACACGGCGGCCAGGCAAATGAGAAAGAGGTCGGCAAAGATTTTTTTCATTGGGCTTTTCACGGGATTCAAACTCCTTTTCTTTGTTGCGCACGGAAGTAGTAATACAAAGGCAAGCCGATCACGATCAGTCCCAAGCCGACCACTGATTCCACGGGTTTGGCGAACAGTGTATTGAAAATCAGCCAAATCGCCACCAGCACGAACACCAGCGGAACCAGCGGATAGCCGAGTGTTTTGTAAGGTCGGTCCGCATTCGGGAACTTGCGGCGCAGCACAAAAACTGCCGAAGTAGTCAGGCCATAAAAAATCCACGAAGCGAAGAGCAGACAATCCGTCAATTGATCGAATGTTCCCGACAGCGCCAGCACGCAAGACCAAACGGCTTGCACGGCGATGGCGAAGACCGGCACGGAAGTGGTTTTGCTCAGCGCGCCCATCCGCCGAAAAAACACTCTGTCTTCAGCCATCGCGTAAGGCACGCGGGCGTTTGACAGGATGGAACCGTTCAGTGCGCCGATGGCCGAAATGACGAAGACCACTGAAATCAGTCGTCCGCCGTAATCGCCCAGGAAGGTTTGCGCTGCTTTGGCCGAAACGGGCAGAGCTTCGCGGTATTGCGTTGAATTGGATGTGACGATGTCGCCGAAAGGCAGCGCGTAAAAGTAAGCCAGATTCAGCAGGCAATAAACCGCCATCACGATAATCATGCCGAAGATCAGCGCGCGCGGAATGTTGCGTCCCGGATTCTGAACTTCGCCCGCCGCCATAGGCATGTTGTTCCAGCCGTCGTAACCCCACAGCGCCGCCAGCATCGCCACGCCGAAGAGCGAAAAGCCTGTCCAATTCGGCGTGCCCTGTGGCGTGGCCAGATTCGACCAGGTCGCGCCCTTCGAGAAAAAGAACACGCCGCCGATGATGACGGCGATGCCGCCGATTTTCAGCACCGTTAGCAGCGATTGCACCTTGCCGCCGAAAGCTACCGTCAAACAGTTGATGCCGGACAGCAACAGAATGACGCCCACGGCCACCAACTGTTTTGCGCCGAATTGCCAGTTGATCGTCTGGCCTAAAAAATTGAATTGCCGCTCCGCCCAGACAGCGTTGAGCGGCAGAAAGACTGAAAGAAAAATGCCTACGCCCGCGCCCAAACTGGCGACAGATGCGCTGCCGGCGACGATGAATCGCTGCCAGCCGAACAGGAAAGCCCAGACTTCGCCGTAAGATTGCCGCAGGTAAACATATTCGCCGCCCGCTTCGGGCAGCATCGCGCCGAGTTCAGCGTAAGTGAGGGCCCCGGCCAGCGACAGCAAACCGGCGGCCACCCACGCCAGCAACACCAACGAAGGCGTGCCGACGCCTTGCGACATTGGCGCGGCTTTCAAAAAAACGCCCGTGCCGATGACCGTGCCGATGACCAGCGCGGTCGTGTCTGTCAAAGTCAGCCCACGAATCAAACGATTCTTCGCTTCAGTCATGTTTTGTGTCTCGATTGGATTGGAGATGAAAGCGCAATAGCCGATTGGTCGTGCAGGCTCTTGCGAAAATGCGGGCGCAAGCTTCCACGACTCGCTTGTCGGTGTCAAATGCGATCTATGACCAAATTACGCACGGTCACGCAGAGACGCAAAATTTTGCGTCTCTGCGAGTGATGTCACGATTCTCAAAACTCCAACTTCAACCCCACGCGCGCGGTGCGCGGGCGTAGCGTGCGTTGCGGAACCAGAAAGTTGCCCAGGCTGGACGGCGTGAAATCCACGAATTCCGCGCCGAAGCTGAAAACGGTCGAATTGAAGGGATTGAATGCTTCGAGTTGGAATTCGAGTTTGCGGCGTTCGGACAATTGAAAGGTGCGGGAAAAGCGCAAATTCAGCGAGTGCGTGATGGGGCCGCGTCCGGCGTTGCGCGGCAGATTGCCGACAGTGCCGATGGTCGGAAGCGCGAAGGCATCAGCCAACGCCGGATCGAGCGGTGAAGACAACGCGCGCCAGAGAATGCCGTCCAAACTGCCGGTGAAGATCGGACGGTCGTTGTTGATGTCGTCCAGATTTCGGTCATTGGCATTTGTGCCGATATTGAACGGTTGGGCCGAGGCGATGTTCAGCGTTCCGGCCAGCGTCACCGCGCCGAGTATTCGCGGCATTTGGTAATAACCGCTGATGGCCGCGCGATGTCGCGCGTCCAGCAAACTAAGCGAACGTTCGCGGCGAAAGTCTCCGGCCACCAGCGGCGAGGACGTATTGACCACGCCGTCATCAAGCACGCGGCTCAAGGTGTAACTGCCGCGAATGAAGCCGCGCGCCGTCAGCCTGCGCGACACTTCAAAACTGACGCCGTGATATTGGCTGTTGCCGCGCGATTGCAATTCTTCGATCTGCGTCAGGCTGGGATCGGGGCGGAATTGGCGAAGGGCGGCGAAGGCGGCTTGAATGCCTGCGGTTGCATTCGATGTTGACGGATTGTTGAGGCCGAAACTGACTATGCTTTGATTGCCTTCGCGCGAGGTTTGCGTTGGTTGTTGGCTCAGGTTGAAGCGAACCACGTCGGCGTTGCCTGTGGCGGTCAGCGGGCGTTGGCCGGTGACTGGATCGCGGCGATTATCGAAATCGCGCGAAGTCAGGTATTGCGCAAAGTCGCTGAAGCCGGCGGGCAGGCGCGGCGCGTTGGCGTTGACTTCACGCCACAGATGGAGGCCGCGATTGAAGACGTAATTGACTTCCACTTTGAAGCCGCGCAGCAATTCGCGCTCGACGCCGAAAGTGACTTGATAACTTTCAGGGATGCGAAAGTCTTTGCTCAAACGGCGCAGGAATCCCGCTTCACGAACGCCGAGTTGTTTGACGCGCGGATCGTCGCTTTTGAGCGCGGCGGGGAATTGCAATTGCGCAAGCAGCGGTTTGGCCAATGCTGTGTTCGTGTCAATGCCGAGCGCGGTGGAAGTCAGAATAAAATCGTCCAGCGTACGCAGCATCGCACGGTTATAAAAAATGCCGTAACCGCCGCGCATCACTGTTTTGTTGGACTTTCGCGGCGACCACGCAAAAGAAAGGCGCGGGCCGAAGTTATTGCGGTCGTTCAGAATCGTTTCGTTGTCCCAGCGCAATCCGAAAGACAGCGTCAAACTTGGCCGTAGCTTCCAATCCTCCTGCACAAAAACGCCTGTGTAAGTGTTCTGCAATTCCGATTCGGCGAAGAAGCGATGTTCATAGCGCGAAGGTTTGTTCGCCAGAAAGTCCGCCGGCGAAGCGAAGGTGAATGTGCCCGTGGCGTCGCTGCGATCCAGAAAGCGGGAGCGAATGTTTTGCACATCGCCGCCGATGCGCAAATTGTGCGCGCCGCGCGAATAGCTCATGGTTTGCTGAAATTGTATACGTTGTTCGCGCCGATCCGTGCCGGCCAGATTGCTGGAACCTGCAGTCAGGTTGCCGTTGCGGCTGAACGGATTGGCGTTCGGATTGCCGGGTACGTCACGCGGATCGTCAATGTTTATAAGAATGACCGGGTTGTCATTTGGCGGCGCGTCGGCGGGCGTCAGGCGCGAAAACTGAAACCGCGCGCTGCTCAGCAAACGCGGCGACAGAATCAAATTGTCGCCGAAAGAAACAGACTGGCTGTTGCGGCCTGTGCTGCGAATTGTGTCCAGAGTGCGGCGTCCGCCGGGAAAGCCGCGTTCGTCGCGGTTGCGCGCCAGCGTAAAAATGGCGAAGGCATTGTGATTGGCATTGAAAAACACGTCGCCGCGCGTTTGCCAGGTGTGTGCCACGCGCGGCGTGGTCAGGGTTTCGTCATAAAGGCCGACCGCTGCGCCGTCGTTGACTTCAATTGGTTTGCCGTTGCGATCCACGGCTATAAAACCCAGATTCGCGCCGGTCGGTTTCGGCAATGGAAACGCAGGATTGGCGGCGACCGGAAGCAGTGCGGCGATCTCGGCTTTGTCATAAATGTAATCGTGTTCGTAGGCGACGAAGAAAAACAGCTTGTCGCGCAACCAGCCATTTTTGAGGGGTTTGACTGGGCCGCCGAGGCTCGCGCCGGGATTGTGGTTTTGATACTGCAAGCGTTTGCCGCGTTCGGGGTCGGCGTTGCGGCGAAAGGCATTGGCGTTCAGGCTTTCGTCGCGGAAGTAATAAAGCACCTGC
>CAZRXE010000859.1:0-3103 GCA_964603695.1 uncultured Heliomicrobium sp. | reverse complement strand
CCTTGCGCGGATTGGCCGTGACTTTGGCCGTGGCGGCGGGGCTGCTCTTGCTGACGGGCCTGGCGGCGTATCGCTATCGTTACAGCAGCGGCGCGTTGATCGGTTTGCGCGTGTCGGCGGTGTTGGGACTGATTGCCGTGGTGTACTTCCTGCTCGTTCGTCCGTTGCGGCGCAAAATCAGCGATGCCCAAATCGCGCGGCTGGTGGAAGAAAAGCATCCCGGTCTGGAAGAGCGGTTTGTCAGCGCCGTGGAGTTTTCCGGCCACGAACAGCTTAGTTCCACGGTGATTGTCGAACGCCTGATTGATGACGCCGACCGGCGCGCCGCTGAGGTTGATTTGAACGCCGTTGTTCCGAACAAACGCTTCTGGCAATTCGGCGGCGCGGCGCTGGCCAGCGTCTTGTTGTTCGCTTCGGCTGTGATGTTCGGTCCGCGTGAAATCAAAAGCGGTCTGGCGCAGGTCTTCGCGCCGGAAAGTCAGGTGGCTGCGTCCAACGCGCTGCAAATCAACGTCAAACCCGGCACGGCGCGCGTCCCTAAAGGCTCCGATCAAAAATTGCTTGCTTCTTTGGTCAATTTCAGCGCCGAACAGGCGACCATCTTCACTCGCAAAGCCGGCGCATCGGACGATCAATGGGTCGGTCAGCCGATGGAACCCACCAAGAACAAAGACGAGTTTCAATCCTTCATCTTCAACATTCAGGACGATACCGAATACTTCGTCGAATCCAGCGGTTGCCGATCCGGCGTCTTCAAACTGACGGTGGCCGATCTGCCTTTCGTCAAGCGCATTGACCAAACACAATTTTTCCCGTCCTACACTGGCCTTGAACCCAAAACCATCGAAGACGCGCCGGATGTCGCAGTCCTGGCCGGCACGACCGTCAAATTGACGGCGAATCTGTCCGGTCGCGCCAAATCCGCCCGGCTGGTGTTGCGCGACGGCAAGAAAATCGAAATGGAAAGCACCGGCGAAATGGTTTTTGCCGCCAGTCTGACCGTCAACGAAAACAGCAGCTATCACATTGAAGTGACCAGCGTGGACGGCGATGTGTTCAACGCCTCGAACGAATACGACATCGCCGTGTTGGACGACCGCCCGCCGGTGGTGACTTTTGAAAAACCAGGGCGCGACACCAAAGCCACCAGCGTTGAAGAATTGCTGACCCTGGCCAAAGCCGAAGACGATTACGGCGTGCTTTCGCTTGATCTGTTTTTCTCCGTCAACGGTGGGGACGAGAAGAAAGTGGATTTGCAAAAACTGCGCGGCGAATCGGCCAAAACCTTGAGCGGCGCGCACACCTTTTTCCTGGAAGAGTTCGGTTTGCAGCCGGGCGATTTGGTTTCGTATTACGCCAAAGCGCGCGACGCCAAAAACGAAACCACCAGTGACATTTACTTCATCGAAATCAAACCTTTCGAGAAAGAATTCAAACAGTCGCAACAAAGCGGCGGACAAGGCGAAGGCGGCGAACAGCAGGAAGGCCTGACCAAGCGCCAGCGCGAAATCATCGCCGCCACGTTCAAAGTCAACCGTGAAGAGCAAGTCGCCGGCGAAAAAGAGAAAAACGAAAACTACGACACGGTTGCGCTGGCGCAGGAAAAACTCCGTGAAGACGCCATCGCCCTGGCCGAGCGCATCAAGCGGCGTTTAGGCCCGCAAATCAACCAGCAGCCGCAATTCCAGAAAATCGTCGAACACATCACCCAGGCATCGAAGGAGATGGAACCGGCGGCCAAAGAGCTTCGCGCCCGCAAAGGCAAGGAGGCGCAGCCTTACGAGCAGAAAGCCTTGCAGCAATTGCAACGCGCCGACGCCATCTTCCGCGAAGTGACCATTTCGATGAGTCAGGATTCGCAAGGGCAGGGCCAGCAAAACGCACAGGAATTGGCGGACTTGTTCGAGCTTGAACTCGACAAGATGAAAAACCAGTACGAAACGCTCAACCGCGAAAAGAAACAGCAATCCGCGCAACAGGACGACGAAACCAAACGCAAGTTGGAAGAATTGTCGCGCCGGATGCAAAAACAGCTTGAAGAGCAGCAGCAGAAAGCGCGCCAAGCGCCGCGCAATCAAAGCGGAGGCGGAGGCGGCGGACGCCAACAGCAGCAAATGATGGAAGAAGCGCAGAAAGCCGCTCGCGAACTGGAAAAACTTTCGCGCGAACGCCGCGATCCGCAATTGCAGGAACTGGCGAACAAAATGAATCAGGCCGCGGATGAAATGCAGAAAGCGCAGAACGCCGCCGCTAACAACAAACAGGAAGAATCCCTGAGCCGCAACGCCCGCGCCTTGCAGCAAATGGAGGAAGCGCAGCGCCGACTGGATCAATTGAAACGGCAACAAGGCGGCCAATCCGTACAGGATTTGAAAAAGCGCGCCGCCGATGCCGCTTCGCGCCAACAGGAAATCGCACAGGACGCGGACAAGCTGGCGCAGCAATCACGCAGTGGGCAATCGCAGCAATCTATTAATGACGCTCGCCAACGTCTCGGCGAAAAGAAAGAAAATTTGGCCAATGACATTGGCGGACTCGAACGCGACATAGACCAGGCCGCTCGCGAAATGGGCGAAAAACAGCAAAGCGCGGCCAACAAAATGCGCGAAGCCGCCCGCACACTACGCGAAAACCGTGTTGCCGACGGCATTCGTTACACCAAACGGCTGAACGACATGAATGCCTTCGATCAGGCGCGCGCTTTCGACCGTAACACCCAACAAAAACTGGACGAAGTCGCCCAACAACTGTCTGACGCCGAAAAAAGCGCCAACCGCAAAGGTGGCGGGGACGAAACTGAAGAAAACCTCGACCGCGCCCGCCAACTTGCCGACAACATCGAATCGCTGAACCGCAAGCTGAATTCCCAGCGCAATCAGCAAGGGCAACAAGGCCAGCAGGGAAAGCAGCAAGGGCAACAGGGACAACAGCAACAGCAAGGTCAGCAGGCTGGTAATCAGAATCAGCAAAACCAAAATCAACGCGGTCAGGGTCAGCAAGGACAGCAGCAAAATCAGCAAGGCCAACGGCTGGCGCAGAATCAACAGGGTCAGCGCGGTCAGCAAGGACAACAGGGGCAGCGCGGTCAGCAAGGGCAACAGGG
>CAZRXE010000858.1:0-1778 GCA_964603695.1 uncultured Heliomicrobium sp. | reverse complement strand
ACTAAAGCCTGTCCCACATTCGAGAGAGACTATGCAGGAGAAACTCAAGTTTTTTTTGGTGTTGGCAATCGCCGGTTTCAGCCTCGCCCTCTGCCTGTCCGCTCGCGCCCAACAGGAGCCGGAGAAAAAACGCGAAGAATTCGGTTCCAGCCTGAAGCGTTTGAAATGGGATTCCAAAAAAGAAGCCGCCGTTGAAGACAAAGACAAAAAGGATAAGAAAGATAAAAAGGATAAAAAGCCCGAAGCCAAAGCCGCCGATGGTGACGAGGTGATGCGCATCGAAACCGTGCTAGCTGTGTTTGATCTGCTGGTGGTGGACAAAAAAGGCCGCGCCATCAGCGGACTGAAACCGGAAGATTTCGTCATCAAAGAAGACGGCAAATTGCAGGAAATCGGCACGTTCGTGATGGGCGATGATGTGAATCGCCCGCGTTCCATCGTGTTGATTATTGATTACAGCGGCAGCCAGCGGCCTTATCTGCACAACAGCGTGGCGGCGGCCAAGATTCTGGTGGACAAACTCGCCCCGCAAGACCGCATGGCCATTGTCACCGACGACGTGGAATTGCTGGTCAACTTCACCAAAGACAAAACCAAGCTGAAATCGAATTTGGACGGTTTGGAACAAGGATTGAGATGGAGCAGCAAGCTTGGGCGCAGCGAACAATACAGCGCACTGTTTGCCACGTTGCGCGAACTGGTCGTCGGCGAAGAGCGGCCTATAGTCATTTTTCAAACCGATGGCGACGAATTGATGCGGCTGCAACCGATGGCGGAAAACAGGCCGCAGTTCGGTCGCTTCAGTCCAAGAGAATTCGGCTTGACGGACATCGTCACCGCCGCCCAGAAAACCCGCACGACGATTTATTCCGTGGTTTCGGGTTTGCGGTTTTTGGGTTTGCCGCCCGAAGAGCAAATGGCGCGGGCGCGAACGGAAATGCAGGATCGTCGCGCCGCCATGCAAAGTTTGATGAGCGGTCGCATCAACGCTCCGTTCCGCAATCAACTGGAAGGCGACATCCCGGATTGGATGTTGTTGCGTGCTGCTGAGACCTCGCAACAACGCCAATCCGCATTGGCCAGTGTCGCCAAACTGACCGGCGGCTGGCCGGAGTTTTTGGAGACGCCCGAACAGGCCGCCGCCATTTATTCGCGCATTCTGTCGGACATCAATCATCGTTACATCGTCGGTTATTACCCGACCAACGCCGCGCGCGACGGCAAATTGCGGAAAGTTCATTTTGAAGTACGCAATCACTCGGAATACGTCGTCTGGGGACGAAAGTCTTATTACGCACCGACACAGTAAGTTGGGAAACATTAGACAGGATTTTCAGGATTTTTTTCAGGATTCACAGGATAGGCGCGTAGTTTTAGGGAAAGCGGCAGCCGGAGAAATCAAAAGCATCTTCCAATTTGGTCTGGGAGAATCCTGTAAATCCTGAAGAAAATCCTGTGAATCCTGTCTATGTTTGAATGCGCTTGTGTTCAACTCATCCGTTTCAAAAAAGGAAAACCCAATGACCAAACGAAGCCTATTGCTTGCCGCCTGGCTTTGCTGCGCGTTGTTTGTCGTCGCGGCCAAAGCCGAATTGCGCAAAGACATTGAATTCGCCAAACCGGACGGCGTCAGCCTGACGCTGGATGCTTTTGTGCCGGACGGCGCGGGGCCGTTTCCCACCGTCATCATCGTTCACGGCGGAGGCTTTGCGCGCGGCGATAAACAAACTTATGTGCCGCCGCTGTTTGAGCCGTTGTCACAGGCGGGGTTTACCTGG
>CAZRXE010000857.1:0-4947 GCA_964603695.1 uncultured Heliomicrobium sp. | reverse complement strand
AGGGCGGCGACGCGGACGTTGAAGTCCGTGCCGTTTTCCCAGTTGCCGCGCCGAAAGCGTATTCCAGGATCAAGTCCCAGCCGATGATCCAGGCCACGAATTCGCCGAGCGTGCCGTAACCATACGCATAAGCCGAACCGGAAATGGGGACGCTGGCGGCAAACTCCGAATAGCACAGTGCCGCGAAGGCGCTGACGATGCCGGCCAGAATCATGGAAATTACAACGGCGGGGCCGGCGTGTTTGCCGGCGGCTTGGCCGGTCAGCACGAAAATGCCCGTGCCGATGATTGCGCCGATGCCGAGCATGGTCAGGTCCAGCGACGTAAGCGTCTTGTTCAACGTATGACAGCAAGTGTCCTGTGCCTCGGCGATAATCACATCAATTGACTTCGTTGCAAAAATTGACATCTAAGTCCTCATCGACCTGACAAACCAGGCCGGTTCGAGTTACTGACTGTTTGATGCCGAGCAAGGGGCGAGCGGCAGCAGTCGGATTGTTTGAAATTACTTTCGATTGCGAATGTGGAATCGCGGACAGGTGCAAACTCTCAGTTGGCGACTCCGAAGTGGCGCATACTCTAAACGCTGCCTTCGGAAAGCGTCAATGCCTGCGGCGGCATTCTTTACAACATCTTCAGTCCAACTCGTCCTTGCGGCTTTTTGCGCGCCAGTAGGCATAAACCGGCAATCCCGTTGCCACAATCATCAATCCCGGCCAGGTCGTTTTCGGCTGATAAACAAGCAACACAACGAGAATCACCGTCGCGCCAAGCAAGTACAACGCGGGAATCAGCGGATAACCGAAAGCTTTGTAAGGCCGTTCCGCCTGCGGCTGTTTGCGGCGCAAAACGTAAATCCCGGCAATGGTCAAAATGTAAAAAATCAGCGCCGCCGAAATTACGTAATTCAGCAAATCGCCGTACAAGTTGCCGTAACTGCCGTCGGCTTTGATCGTTCGCGGCAAAACGATCAGCGCCGCCCAAATGCCTTGCAGAATCAATCCCCGGGCGGGAACCGCGTTGCGGCTGAGCCGTCCCGCCGATTGGAAAAACAAACCGTCGCGCGCCATCGCGTAATAGGCCCGCGCGCCGGAAAGAATCAATCCGTTGTTGCAGCCGAAGGTCGAAACCAGAATCACCCCGGCCATCAAGGTCGCGCCGAGTCCGGGAAAAATCACATTGGCCGTCGCTGTCGCCACGCGGTCGCTGGGAACTTGCTGAATGGCTTCAATCGGCAGCGAAACCAGATAGGCCACGTTGGCCAGCAAATACAGCGTGATGACCAGCCCTGTGCCCAGAGCGAGCGAAAGCGGAATGTTGCGTTTGGGGTCTTTCACTTCGCCCGCTGTGAAGGTGATGTTGTTCCAGGCATCGGCTGAAAACAGGGAATTTGTTTGCGCCACGCAACCGCCGACGAACAAGCCGAATGTCGTTGCCGCCGTCAGTCCCGCGCCGACATCCTGCAAGCTGCCGCGCACCGTCCAGAAGTTGCCGAAGTTCGCGCCGACGGCTTCGGCATTCCAGCCGACCAGCACGCCCAGCACGATCAAAGCTATCAACGCTCCGGTTTTGGCGAAGGTGAAAACGTTCTGCACCAGCTTGCCCAGCCGCAAACCGCGCGTGTTCATCCAGGTCAGCAACGCAATCAGCAGCACGCCGACAAGCTGCGCCGTGGAAAGCGAGACGGCGTAACCGAAGCCAAGAGGAATTGGTTTGACGAGGTAATTTGTTTCAGAAACCGCCGGCCACAGCACGCCCAGATACCGCGCAAAGCCTAAGGCCACCGCCGCAATCGTGCCGGTTTGAATGACCAGAAACAGCGTCCAGCCGTAAAGAAATCCCCAGAGCGGTGAGAAGGCTTCGCGCAGATAAACGTATTGGCCGCCGGCTTTCGGCATCATCGCGGCCAGTTCGCCGTAACTGAGCGCGCCGGCCATCGTCAGAAATCCAGTCACCAGCCAGACCACCAGCAACCAGCCGGGCGATGCGACTTGCCGCGCAATGTCCGCCGAAACAATGAAAATGCCGGAGCCGATCATCGAACCGGCGACGATCATCGTCGAATCGAGCAAGCCCAGGCCGCGAATGAATTTTTCTTCTTGTGCCATTCCCACGCCGATTCCTTTGGTGACTGTTTTGTCAGTGAGTCGTTTTTGCCGCCCCGAACCTGTTTTCCGTTCCGGCCAGCAATCGCTGAATGTTTTCGTGATGCTTGATGATGATGATCGTTGAAGCGGCACAAAGCGCCGCCATCACCGGCGCGAAATCCGGCACGGGCGAAATCAGCGTGTGCTGAATCAATGTCCACAACGGCACAACAGCCGCCGCCAGAACCGAACCCAGCGAAACAAACCGCGTCCGCCAGACGATCAACAAAAACACTATTGCCGCCGCCAGCACCGCCCACGGCACAATCGCCAGAAACACGCCTAAGCCCGTCGCCACGCCTTTGCCCGCCTTGAATTTCAACCAGACCGGAAAGCAATGCCCAACCACAGCCAGCACCGCCGCGCCCGCCACCACCCACGAAGTCCCTGCTTCGCCTGTCAACCAGCGCGCAATCAAAACCGCTGCCGTGCCTTTCAACGCATCGAGAATCAGCGTAATGACGCCGGCGCCTTTGCCTGCTTTGCGCGTGACATTGGTTGCGCCCGTGCCGCCGCTGCCGGTTTGACGCACGTCCGCGCCGCTTTTCAGCTTGACGATCAAAAAGCCAAAGGGAATCGAGCCGAGCAAGTAAGCAAAGATCAGGGTCAGATAGCTCATTACATTTTTTCCAAAGCTGGCGACGTGTAACTGGTTAAAGCAGGAAACAGTGTCTCAGGCAAATGCTCAAGGTTGTGCCGCATAGTACGCGCGGCGTCCGACAATCACGTATTCCGGATGGTCGCGAATTTCAAAACGGACTTTGCGAAGTTTGCCGTCGCGTACTTCGTTTGTTGGGTAATAGCCGATGATGTAACGGCGGTTGATGTCGTCCAGAATCTTGGCGTAAATCGCGGCGGCCTGTTCCGGGCGCTCTAAAAACTCGTGCCAACCGCCAGAGCCGGTGGCGACCTCGACCAGGGCTGTTTGCGCACGCAGCACCAACCCGGCAATGATTTCTTCCAACGTTTGTCCGGTTCCGGCGGATGATGTAGCAGGCGGGCGTCCCAGCAACCGCTCTTCGGAGATGACCGAGTAAATCGTGGTGTGTTCCCGCTGCGCGGCGGCGATGATGTCTGCCAGGCCGAATTTTACGGCCATCGCCGGGAGTACCTTAAACGGCGGTGGCGGCGGCGCGAACGGTTGCAGGTAAGCAAGCTGGTCTCCATCGGTTTGAAGAATAATGATAGGCCGCTCCTCTTCAACGACCAGTTCCCGCAACACGGCAAACAGGGCGCTGAATTGCCGGCTGCGCCCGAAGGTTTTTTTGGCGAACGCCTTCTGTTGCAGTTGATCGAGCGCCGCTTTGAGTTTGGTTTTGTCGGCGGTGAAATCAACCAGGAGCGTGACGTCGTCGGTAACCACCGCCATTTTGTCTTTCGTGCCCAATTGATCCACCAACGTTTTGGCGGCGGCGATGCTGGTTCGCAGAAAAGGAAGCTGGCTGCCGCTGTAATCAATAATCAGAACTATCGAACGCGCCAGTTCGGCATTGTTTCCCAACGTGAAGGCGCTGAGCTGTTGAGGCACGCCGTCTTCGACCACCACAAAATCTTCTTTTTTCAGTCCTGAAACCGGCAGTCCGTGGCGGTCAACGACCAGCAGATCAAACACGGCCATCGTGGTTTCAATTCGCAAAACATCTTCATCGCCTGCCGGTTCGGACTTTTTTCGGGCGGACGCTTTCGGCTCTTTTTCGACCGTTTCGCCTTTCTCCTTGTCCCATTTCAGGCGTTCCAGACTTGATCCGAGCTTTTCGCGTTTTTTTTCGTCTTGCGCCAGGACGGCGTGATTGGAAGCTGAAAAAAGAATGCCGACCAGAGACATTCCCAGGGCAACGGACAAACTCCAGATCGTGTTTCGTTGCATGCTCCCTCCTGATTCACCGGCTTACTTGATCCTTCGCCGCAATAAATCCAGCGCCGCATTTACCGAAAGCGTGCGAATGAATTGTCGGTCGCCGGGAAAGATAAATTTACGCGCCGTGACGTTGTCTTCGTCGGCCAGCGCAATGTAGACCAGCCCGACGGGTTTTTCTTCGCTGCCGCCGCCAGGGCCGGCAATGCCTGTGACGCCGATGCCGAAAGTCGAACCCGCCAGTTTGCGAACGCTCGCTGCCATCGCGCAGGCGACCGGTTCGCTGACTGCGCCGTGTTCTTCCAGCATTTCCGCCGGCACGCTGAGCACGCGCATTTTGGCTTCGTTGGAGTAAGCCACGACGCCTTCCAAAAAGTATTCCGAACTGCCCGGCACTTCTGTCACGCGACCGGCCAGCAAGCCGCCGGTGCAGCTTTCCGCCGTCGCCAGACTGTAACCGCGCCAACGCAGCAATTCGCCGACGACTTCTTCCAGCTTTTCTTCGCGGCGCGAAAAGATGTAATCGCCGAGTACTTCCTCAAGCTGCCCAGCCAGTTCATCCAGCAACCGATTGGCGTCAGTTTCGTTTTTAGCCTGCGCCGTCAGATGCAATTCAATCTGGCCTTCTTTGAAGAGAATCGTGGTCGAAGGGTTTTGAAACTTTGTGTAAACGGGTGCGGCCAGTTCGTCGGTGCGCGATTCGGTTAGGCCGAAAATGCTCAAGCAGTGACGCACAATCAACAAATCGCCAGCGCGTTGTTTCAGCACGGGCGCAACCGAAGCGTCGAACATCGGCTTCATCTCGCGCGGCGGGCCGGGCAGCATCGCGATGGTGCATTTGCCTTCTTCGATCAGCATGCCGGGCGCGGTTCCGTTCGGGTTGGGCAAGACTTCGGCGCGTTCCATCACCAATGCCTGCCGCGCGTTGATTTCCGGCATCGGCAT
>CAZRXE010000856.1:0-5488 GCA_964603695.1 uncultured Heliomicrobium sp. | reverse complement strand
CCTCTTCTTCGTGGTCGTGAGCTTCACCGCCGCCTTGTTCGTCGCGAATGGCGGCTTTGCGGCTCAAGCGAATCTTGTTGCCTTCCAGGCCGATGCACTTGACCAGAATTTGTTGGCCTTCGGTCAGTTCATCGCGCACGTCGCGCACGCGGTAATCCGCGATTTCGGAAACGTGCAACAAACCGTCCGTGCCCGGGAAGATTTCGACAAACGCGCCGAAATCCACAATGCGCGAAACGGTGCCCAGATAGGTTTTGCCGATTTCGGCTTCGGCAGTCAGATCGCGGATCATCTGCATCGCGGCTTCCGCGCCTTCGGCATTGGCGGTGGCAATTGCGACCTTGCCGTCGTCGGAGATGTCAATCTTCGCGCCGGTCTTTTCCTGGATGCCGCGAATCACCTTGCCGCCTGGGCCAATGATGTCGCGAATCTTGTCTGGGTGAATCTGGATGGTGACGATGCGCGGTGCATACGGACTGATTTCCGTGCGCGGTCCGGCCAGGGTTTCTTCCATCTTGTCCAGAATGAACAGACGGCCTTTCTTGGCTTGTTCCAGCGCTTCGACCAAAATCTGCGGATTCAACCCCGTGATCTTGATGTCCATCTGCAAGGCGGTGATGCCGTTGCGCGTCCCCGCGACCTTAAAGTCCATGTCGCCGTAATGATCTTCGGCACCGGCGATGTCCGTCAGGATGGCATATTTCTTTTCCTCCATCACCAAACCCATCGCCACGCCCGCAACCGGTGCTTTGATCGGAACACCGGCGTCCATCATAGCCAGGATGCCTCCGCAGACGGTTGCCATCGAAGACGATCCGTTCGACTCGGTGATGTCAGACACCACGCGAACGACGTAAGGCCATTCTTCTTCCGTCGGCACGACGGCATCAATCGCTCGATGCGCCCGCGCGCCGTGACCGATTTCGCGGCGACCGGGACTGCCCGTGCGTCCGGTTTCGCCGACTGAAAACGGCGGGAAGTTGTAATTAAGCATGAAGCGACGCTTGAACTCGCCATTTTCCAGGCTGTCTACGTATTGCACGTCTTGTGAAGTGCCAAGCGTGGCGGTGACCACGGCCTGCGTTTCGCCGCGTGTAAACAAAGACGAGCCGTGAGTGCGCGGCAGCCAGCCGACTTCAACTGAAATCGGACGGATTTCGGAAAAGCGTCGGCCATCGGGACGGCGACGGTTGTTCAAGATGTCGTCACGGAAAATGGCTTCTTTCAGATGATCGAACACGATTCCGGCTTCTTTGCGAACTTCCGGTTGATCTTCAGGGTAGCTTTCAACCACCTTCTTTTTCAGATTATCAATTGCCGCGTAGCTTTCGATCTTCGATTTGTTCTGCACGTTCAGAGCTTCGCGCATTTCGCCGCTGTATTTTTCGGTGATTTCGCGCGCCAGTGTTTCGTTGGCGGATTTGGGTTCAAACGCACGCTTTTGAATGCCCAGCTTTTCACCCATCGCGCGCTGCAACTGGCAGAGTTTTTTGATTTCGCCGTGACCGAAGAGCAAGGCTTCGAGCATCACTTGCTCACTAACTTCCTTGGCACCGGCTTCGACCATCACTATGGCGTCTTCACTGCCGGCGACGATCAGGTTGAGTTGTGAGTTGCGCTGTTCTTCGTAAGTCGGGTTGACGATGTATTTGCCTTCAACCAGACCGACGCGAACGCCTGCAATTGGGTAATGAAAGGGAATGTCCGACAGGTAAAGCGCAGCGGATGCGCCAGTGATGGAAAGCACGTCCGGCTCGTTTTCATCGTCCGCAGACATGACCATCGAAATGACCTGAGTTTCGTGCTGATAACCTTCCGGGAAAAGCGGACGAATCGGGCGATCCGTCAGGCGTGAAGTCAGAATCTCTTTTTCAGTCGGACGGCCTTCGCGTTTGAAATAGCCGCCGGGAATGCGACCGGCGGCGTAACCGTACTCGCGGTAATCGACAGTCAGCGGGAAAAAATCAGCGCCGTCCTTGGCTTTGCGGGCGGAAACGGCTGTGACCAGCACAACTGTTTCACCTTGCGTGATGAGTACTGCCCCATCTGCCTGTTTGGCGATGCGGCCTGTTTCAATCGTGAACTCACGACCGCCCAAATTAATGCCTTGTTTTAGAAACATCTGTATCTCTCCTCTCTACGCAAGCGGCTCATATCCACTGGCCGCTTCAAAAACGAAAGCCAGGTGCGCGCAAAGACAAACTTTCTTATTGCGACGCTCCTGGCCGGAAATGTGGAAATAAACTTGTGTCCCCATGCAGGGATGATCGGAATTGTCGCTCACTTAGGCGATCTCAGATAGAAGGGCAGCCGCAGAAGTGATGATGGCGCTGAGGGCATCCGAAAATCAGATTCGCCAAATTCGGATGAAATCATTCGTCTTCCCAATTGTGCCTGAAGAGCAAACAGGCTGGCCGGCTGCTTAAAGTTGGTAGCGCCGGGGCAGGGAGTACGTGCCGTCACGTTCGGCTGCACAACGAAAGCGGCGTCTTTCTTCGTGAAGACGCCGCCAACAATTTCAAACTTACTTTCTCAAGCCGAGACGACTAATCAACTCGTGGTAGCGATTGATATCGCTGCGTTTCAAATAATCAAGCAGACTGCGGCGCTGGCTGACCAGCTTGAGCAAACCGCGGCGCGAGTGGTTGTCTTTCTTGTGCGTCTTGAAATGATCGGTGAGTTCGTTAATGCGCTTGGTCAAGAGCGCCACTTGAACTTCCGGCGAACCGGTATCCGTTCCGTGCGTCTTGTACTGCGAAATGATGTTTAACTTAGCTTCCTTTGCTAAAGCCATTACAGGTCTTTCTTCCTCCGAAGTCTGATTGTCTTGTCGAAATTTGAGGCGCAAAGGTAGCAGAGCAACGCGGAAAGTTCAAGACTCGCTTGGTTTTCGCCAAGATTGGGGTAGGAGTGTTAAACGTGAGCGCGTTGGCGGAAATTCAAGTAAAAGCCAATAGCCAGAAAAAGGATTTGCGGCCCCCAGACGGCTATGCCCACGGGCAGGTTCGATTGTTTTCCAGCAGCTTCGAACAGGGTCATCAGTAGCCAGAATAGCAGCCCTATGCCTATGCTGACAGCGATACTGAGCAGTGGGCTGTAACGGCGCGCGCGTTTGGTTAGTGCAAACGGCAAAGCCAGAATCGCCAGCGTCAGGCAGGAGAATGGAAATGCCCGGCGTTTGCGCAAATCCAGTTGGGCTTCGATGACAGGCGCGCCGATGCTTTGCAGTTGGCTGATATATTTGTGCAAATCAGCGGTCGCCATTTTGCCGGATTCATTAACCGTGCGCTTGAAAATGCCTGCGCCATCTTCGACAGTGAAAGCCTGGCCGGTGACATCAATCGGCGTTCGCGCAACAATCAAATCCTGCCGGACGGTTTCCGTCCAGCCGTCTTTGGCCACCCACGAAATTGGATTGCTTTGCGCGGCAGCGGCGAAATGCAGTGAATGTTGCAACAAATGCGTCGCGGGAGACAGATGGTAAATCGAAGCGTTGAGTAAACTGTTTTGATCGTCAATCTGCTGAAAACTATAAATCGTGTCGTTTTTGCCGAGTACCCATTTCTTGCCGAAGGCGATGGTGGTTTGCTCTATATAGCGGCCTTTGATTTTGTTGTAACGAATGTCCTGTTCGCGGTTAGTGAAGGGAATTAGGCCGTCCGCGAAAAACCACAGAGACGTGGAAATCCCCATGACGGCCAGTAAGATCGCCATCACCAAACGCAACTTGCTCTGGCCCGCGCTGAAAAGAACCACCAATTGATTGCTGCGAGCCAATACGCCGCAGCCCATCAAAATCGCTACCAGCAAGGCGAACGGCGAAACATAATAGGCTAGTTGCGGCGTCAAATAACCGAAATAAGAAACCGCGTAGCCAAAACCGGTCCCGCTTTTGACGATGGCCGGAATTAGATCGAAGAGTGTGAATGCCACCGAAGTCGCTACCAGCGCGGTCAGAGCTATCAAGTAATATTTGACGATTTCGCTGACTAGCAAATAGTTGATCAGGTTCAATGGGCTGAGTCCCAGCAACAGGGAACTGCTTCGCCTGGAAACGGGCAGGGCAGTTTTGGCTGCGTCAGTGGGTTTGGTGGCGCGAATCGTTGCAGGGAAGAACAAGGAAAAAATATCCGCCAAATCCCATGCGGGATGATTGCCGCGCGCGAAGGCTTGAATGATGAAGGCACCGTACAGCAGGTGCGCCAGCCATACGCCCAGCCACGCAGGCACTTTGCCGGAGGTGGCAACGCTTTGGCCGGCCACCAGAATAACGTAAAACAACATCGCCACGAAAATCACTGCCACCGCCGTGCGAGGCCGCGTCGAAAGCCTTTTGCCGCGCATCGCTATGACGAAAGCCACCAGCGACAAGGTTACGCAGGCAAAAGGAAACGCAAAACGTTTATGCCATTCGACAGTGGCCAGCAATCGTTCCTTTTCAGTGACAGCGGATTTGGATGCGCGCACCACTTCGCGCATGGTCATTTCGGCCAGCGGACTGGGTGGCGCAAGAGCTTCAGGTTCATCTGGCTTGCTGTTAGTAGGTCGCAGCGAAGATCGCACAAAGGCCGAAGACGCCAGGGAGTTTTTCGCGAAGTCTTTTTCCACGGTCATTCCGCGCAGTAACTGGACTTCCAGCGAATCGTTCGACGGGCCTGCAATTCGCAACTGACCGCGTTCAGCGGTCAGCAATCGTTCGGTTTTCTGCGCTTCGTCCCGCTGCATCAGGAAAACGCCCAGCCAGTCGCCGGTTTTCGGATCGATGTCCCTGACGTAAAGCAGCAAGCCCGGAAAGCGCGTCGTAAATGCGCCGGGCGTGATTTGTGCGGTTGCTCCTTGCAGCAAAATGCTGGCGCGCAGCGATTTCAAACTTTTCAGCGCCGCTGGCGCAATGTTGGTGGAAAGGTAAAACGCAAAGCCCGCTCCTAGTAATCCAAACACCGCAAATGGGAATGCCAATGTCAGTGGGCTAACGCCGGAAGTTTGCGCGGCAGTCAATTCGCCGTCGGCGGAAAGTCGGCTGCAAGAAATCACGGCACCGAGCAATAGCGAAACGGGCAACGTGATAATGACAATGCCTGGAATCAGGCTGCCCAGAAAAATCAGCTTGGTTTCCGTGTTGGAGTAAAAAGACAGGACAATGGCCAAGTACTTGCCCGCTTGCTGAATGAAGACCAGTGTCGTCAACACGAGAAACGGAATCGCCGAAAGAGGAATGATTTCTCGAAAAAGTAGAAGCGTCAGTTTTCGGGGAAGGTAACGATTAAGTGACATCTGATCTGAGTCGTGTCGCACGAAAAATTAAGCATACCGCTTGCGTCTGATAATATGTATTATGTCGTAAGAGTGTCGGAAGAAGCCGCTGTCAGATGCAAGACGCGCATTCTATACCGAATCAGCGCCTGCGTGACGCCGAAATACCGCGCAATGGATTGGATGGATTGCCCGCGCGCCAAATTGCATGCCAGCGAACGATACGGCACAAGTG
>CAZRXE010000855.1:0-8957 GCA_964603695.1 uncultured Heliomicrobium sp. | reverse complement strand
CGAAAGAAGGCGACGCCAAAGACTTGCCCGCCGCGCCGAAGTTTTCCGACACCGGCTGGAAATTCGGCCAACCGGACGTGGTGCTGGAAATGACCGAAGAAGCGACGATTCCCGCCGACGGCACGATCCCTTATAAGTATTACGCCATCCCGACCAACTTCACCGAAGACAAGTACATTCAATTCGCCGAAATCAAACGCGGCGAAGCGAGCGTCGTTCACCACGTCATCATCAACGTCCGCGAACCGGAAATGGGGCCGTTGCCGCCCGCCGGTGAAATCAAAGCCAACACGCAGCGCGTCAATCCCGAACAACGTCAGCAAGGCGGACAGGCCGGACAAGGTGGACAAGGCGGTCAACGTCGCGGCAACAGCAGCCCCGACGGAATGCTTGTCGGTTGGGCACCGGGCATGGATCCGCTGACTTTGCAGCCGGGCAACGCCAAGCTCATCAAAAAAGGCTCGGTGCTGGTCTTCCAAATGCACTACACCTCGACGGGCGTCGCCGCCAAAGACCGCACCAAAGTCGGTTTGTGGTTTGCCAAAAAGCCCGTCGAAAAACGGCTGATTACACACGGCGTGTTCGTTGATCCGTCAAGACTGGTCATTCCGGCGGGTGATCCGAATTTTGAATCACGCTCTTCGTTCACTTTCAAAGAAGACGTTCACATACACATGTTCATGCCGCACATGCACGTTCGCGGCAAAGACTTCGAGTACAAGCTGGTCTATCCCGACGGCAAGGAAAAAATCCTGCTCAAAGTGCCGAAGTACGATTTCAACTGGCAGCTTACCTATTTCGTCAAAGAGCCGATTGCCGTGCCCAAAGGCAGCCGCATCGAATGCGTAGCCCACCACGACAATTCGGCCAACAACAAATTCAATCCAGACCCGTCCATCACCGTTCGCTGGGGCGACCAAACCTGGGAAGAGATGATGATCGGCTGGCTGGATTACACGATTGACGGTCAAGACCTGCGGACGCAACAAACCGCGTCAAAATAACTTTCCAGACAAATCTAAATAGACAGGATGCACCTGATTGATAACAGGATGAACAGGATCGGAAAAAGACCTGTCCATCCTGTGTTGAAATCCCGTGAATCCTGTCTACCTCCCTCTTCTTAAGGAGCCTTTCAATGTGGATTCGCAAAGCACTTCGAGATTTGAAAAAAGGCGTGGATTCGCCCATGCCGACCCAGGTCGTTTCCAACGAAGAAATCATTCCGCGCCCGCAGAGTGAGCCGCAAAAGATGGTCGAACACTTGATCGGCGAAATGTCCGAAGTGCGCGCCCAAAAACTGGGACTGCAGCGCCGCGACTTTATGCGGACTTCGATGGGCCTCGCCACCTGCTTTCTGGCTTCCAATCAGGTCTTCGGCAAATGCTATGAAGTAGACGAAATCGAAACCTGGGAAGCCGCGCCAACGCAGGAAAAATGGCCGAAGGATGACTACTTTGTCGTGGACGTGCAGGCGCACTTCACCAACGGCTTCCCAATTCAGGGGTTCCGCACGATGGAATTCGTCAAGAACATGGGATTCAACCTAAAGGACGATGCCGAGGCTTACGGCTTTAAGAATTTCGTCAAGGAAATGTTCTTCGACAGCGACACCAAGATCGTGGTTATCTCCGGCGTGCCGGGCAAGGAAAACCTACGCGACAAGGACGGCAAAGTGCTGGAAGGCGCGGCACGAACGCCCGGCGTGGCCGGTCGCGTATTGCCAAGCTGGGTGATGTACGAAGCGCGCAAGAAGATCAACGAAATGGCCGGTTCGCAGCGCGCACTCAATCAAGGCAACCTCGCGCCCAACCATTACTGGGACAAAGTCGCCAACAAAATGAACAAAGCCGAATTGATCGAACAGATGGAACGCGAGATCAAGGTTTACGGCATCAGTTCCTGGAAATGGTATTGCCACACAGACCCGGCGCAAACCGGCAACGGCTTCCAACTGGATGACGAAAACGCGCAGTTTTTCATCGAAGAATCCCGCAAACGCGGCATCCGACTCATCAGCACGCACAAGGGATATTCGTATCAATCGCGCACGCTCGGCCACCTGGCCAATCCCAAAGATGTCGAGAAAGCCGCGCTGCGCAATCCCGATTTCAACTTCGTCGTTTACCACTCGGCGCTCAAACACGGCGCGAACGAACCGAACTGGAAAGAGTCGAATAAGTACGATCCGAACACGGGCGATTTCGAGTGGCACAGCGTGCTGATGGACATCAAGAAGCGCAATCCGCAGATGAACAACGTCTATTGCGAAATCGGCAGCTTCTTCAACACGCTGGCGGTTTGGGATCCGGTCATGGCCATGCACGGGATGGGCAAGAACATTAAATACTACGGCGCGGATCACGTCGTGTGGGGCACGGACTGTCTGTGGTGGGGATCACCGCAATGGGGCATTGACGCTTTCAAGCGTTTCCAGATTAGCGATGAACTCTGCGAAAAGTTCGGCTACAAGAAAATCACCAACGAAGACAAAGCCAAGATTTTCGGGCTCAACGCCGCCAAGCTCTACAACATTGACGTGAAAGCCAAACGCAACGCCCTGCCCGCCGACGCGCTGGAAAAAGCCAAACTGGCTTATCTGGATCAAGGCGGTCAACCGAGCAACGCCGCTTACGGCTGGGTGCGCGCGGACGACTAGCGAAAAGACAAATAGACAGGATTCAAAACAGGATTTTTCGGAATCCTGAACATCCTGAATAAATCCTGTGAATCCTGTCTATTGATTGCTCATTTCAAACACCATACAAGGAGAGACATCAATGCGACGATTCCTCATCGTCCTGACATCAGCACTCTTGATTCAACTGCTCGCCGTTTCCGCCCTGGCGCAAGACAAGCTCGCCGGGCGTTGGACGGGCAAAGTCAAAGCCCCGCAAGGCGAACGCGACGCCGAAGTGAACTTCACCAAAGAAGGCGACAAGTACACCGGCAAAATCTCCGGCGTGCGCCCCGGACAGGACATCACTTTCAAAGAAGTGAAAGTGGACGGCGACAACGTCACCGCCGTCGCCGAAGTCGAAACGCCGCAAGCCATGCTGGTCATTAATTACAAATTCACCGTCAAAGGCGACGCGATGACCGGACAAGGTTCGCTGGATTTCAACGGCAATCCCTTCAGCTTTGATTACGAATTCAAACGCGGCGGCGCGGCTGCAAGCGCAGCGCCGGCGGCCTCAGCGGCGCAAGCCGGACGCCCGCGTTCGGGGCCGGATCAGCCGCAGCAAAAACAATCCATTGATTATTTCGTCGGCAAATGGAGCTTTAAGTTCGTAGGCCGCGAAAGCGCGCTCGGCAGCGCGCCACGCGAAGGCGTCATCACCTTCACCAAACGCGCCGACGGCAAATCCGTGGATGGCGTGGTGGAAGGCGTTGCCGACGGCAAGCCTTACAAAGAAACCATCGCGCTGACTTTCGACGAAGCCGGCAAGATGATGACGGTTTCCGAAAAGCTAGCCTCTGGCATTCAGGTCAGCGGCCAGGGCGATTGGAAGAGTCCCATCGCCATCCGGTTCACCGTTGATCCGATCAAGGCCAAAGGCCAAACGCTGCAACTGCGCCGCACCATCTCCATCGTCGCCGCGCACTCGTTCGCCATCACCGAAGAACTTTCGGAAGATGGCGGGCCATTCGTTAGGCTCGGCAACGCCATTTACAGCAAAGCGCAGTAAAGCAGTAGCGCAACCTGCCGAGGTTGCGCGGTTTACTTCGCTCGACCTTTGTTAGACCGGCGCAACCTCTGCAGGTTGCGCTACTTTTCCCGAAGGAGTCCGCCAATGAATCGAATCCGCCTGCTCGGTTTTGTTTTGTTTATCTCTCTGGGAATCGCGCTTGCCGGCCTGTCGCGCAGCGAGGCCGGCAAAAACGCCGCTCCGACTTTCACCAAAGACATCGCGCCGATCTTTTTCAAAAACTGCGCCGAGTGCCATCGCCCCGGCGAAATCGCGCCGATGTCGTTGATGAATTACAAGGAAGTCCGCCCCTGGGCCAAAGCCATTCGCGAAAAAGTCGTCAGCCGCGAAATGCCGCCCTGGCACGCAGACCCCGCGCACGGCCAATGGTCGAACGACAAGCGCCTGTCGCAAAAAGACATTGACGCCGTCACCGCCTGGATTGACGCCGGCGTGCCCGAAGGCGACCCGAAAGCGATGCCCGCCGCGCCCAAATTCGCCAAAGGCTGGCAAATCGGCGAACCCGATCTGGTCATCAACATGCCGGAAGAATTCACCGTCCCGGCGGAAGGCGCGGTTCCCTATATGTATTTCACCGTGCCCAGCAATTTCACCGAAGACCGTTACGTGACGGCGATGGAAGCCCGCGCGGGTGATTTGTCCGTTGTCCATCACATCGTGGTTTACGTCCGCGATCCGAAAGAAAAAGCTTCGCGCAAACAGGACATCGGCACGGGGCTGCTCGGCGCGCTTTCGCCCGGCAACACGCCGTTCATCGCCGTGCCCGGCACGGCCAAGTTAATCAAAGCCGGATCGAACATCGTTTTCCAAATGCATTACACGCCCAGCGGCAAAGCGACCAAAGACCGTTCGATGATCGGGCTGAAATTCGCCAAAGCGCCGGTGGACAAAGTCATCACCACGACGGCGGCCTGGGATGCGCGCTTTGAAATCCCCGCGCACGCCCAAAACCACGAAGTCCGCGCCACTTATCTGATTGAAGAAGACGTGGACATCATCAGCCTGATGCCGCACATGCATTTGCGCGGCAAGGATTACACCTACATCGCGCACTATCCCGACGGGCGCAAGGAAACATTGCTGTCCGTGCCGCGCTACGATTTCGGCTGGCAGGTTTATTACTACCCGGTCAAACCCTTGCGCATGCCCAAAGGCACGAAGATCGAAACCATCGCCCATTACGACAATTCCACCAGAAATGCGCAGAACCCTGACCCGGCAAAGGCAGTCCGCTTCGGCGAACAAACCTGGGAAGAAATGATGAACGGCTTCTTCGATTTCGTGCCGGTGCAAAGCCCGGCGAAGCAAGCGGCGTCGAGCAGCAGTTCTCGATAGGACCGCAACGGCAAGCAAATCCGCGCGAGCAGGCGCTTTCCTCGCCTGCTCGCCTTTCTTTTCGCTGCTGTTATGATGTGGCGGAAATTTTCAAAGGGAGATTCCGCTAATGCCGAAAGTTCAGCTTAAACCACAAATCGAAGTTGATGTTGATGAGGTTCTCAACAGCATTGCTCAACTGAAGACGAATGAGTTGGAGGATTTCGCCGATCAGGTACTGGCGTTGAGGGCGCGGCGGCGCGCGCCCTCAATGCCGAAAGCCGAGGCGGAATTGCTGCAAAAGATCAATCAAGGTTTGCCGCAGGCCGATTGGCAGCGATACCACGAACTCAACGACAAGTTGCACGAAGAAACCATCACCGACGAGGAACACGCGGAGTTTCTCCAACTGGTTGATCGCATCGAATTGGCGGACGCCGAACGCCTGCGGCATCTGATCGAGTTGGCGAATATAAGAAATGTGTCGGTTGAGGCCTTAATGGATTTGTTCGGGCTACGGCGTCAAACTTATGCCTAGAAAACACATCACCGTCGCCAAACAACGGATAGTGATCGAACGTGCGCAAGGACTTTGTGAATACTGCCGGAGCCGAGCTGACCATACGACGGAAAGCTTTGCCATTGAACACATCCTTCCTCTCAGCCGAAACGGAAACAGTGAATTGGACAATTTGGCGTTCTCGTGTTCGGGATGAAATGGGCACAAACACCGCAAGATCGAAGCGCCGGACCCGGTCAGCGGATTGGTCGTTCCGCTCTTTCATCCGCGCCGACAAAAATGGGAAGAGCATTTCCGTTGGAGCGACGATTACAAAACCATCATAGGTCTGACGCCGACTGGTCGCGCGACCGTGGAAGCGTTGAAAATAAACCGTCCGGGATTGGTCAATATACGAGAAGCGCTATTCCAAACCAGAAAACATCCGCTGCAATGACCAACTCGAACAAACTGAATGAACCATCAACATCTGAATCAAGCTCATGAAAAATACTCTGATTAAAGTTTGCCTCTTCGTTCTGGCAGGAGCCGCGTGCTGTTTCAATGGAATCATTCAAGCAAGCAGTCAAGGTCAAGCACCGCCCGCCAACGAAGCCCATTTCCATCATCTGCACCTGAACACGCTCGACCCGAAAGCCGCGATTGAGTTTTACACCAGCCGTTTCGACAGCGAAAAAGCGCGCTTCGCGGGGTTGCTGGACGCGGTCTGGGCGCAGAAATCCTGGATTCTATTTTCCAAAGTCTCGACGCCGCCGGTTTCGGATTTAACCTCTTCGATCTGGCATTTCGGCTGGGGCGCGGAAAATATGAAGGCGGAGTATGAGCGCCAACAAAAGCTCGGCACGAAGTTTCACACGCCGCTCACAGACATCAGCGACATCGGCGGCAACGCGGGCGCGAAGGATTTGTTTTATTACGCCTATGTTGAAAGCCCGGACAAGGCGTTGATCGAACTGAACACGGCCAATCATCACCGCTTCGGCCATTTGCATTTGTTCAGCGCCGATCCGATTGCCGCCGGCGAATGGTACGTCAAGTATTTCGGCGCGAAAGGCCGCATCCCGACTTCGCGCACGCCGCGGATGTATCGCGGTTTTCAAATCGGCCCCAGCGTTTCGCTGATGGTGGACAACGTCAACATCATCATTTTTCCGGCGGAGTATCTGAAGGCGGCGGAACCGGCGCGCTGGAAAGACAAAGTGGAACTTGAATCCACCAAAGGCCACGTCGTGGATCACATCGGATTCAGCTTCGACAATCTGTCCGAAGCATTGGAAAAGATGCGCAAGGACGGCGTGAAAGTGACGGATGAAATTCGCTCACTGGCCAACGGCAAAATCAAATTCGCGTTCGTCGAAGGCCCGGACAAGATTCGCATCGAACTGGTCGAAGGCCACGCCAAAAAAGAATAACCCTGGGAGCGCGAGCGTCCCGCTCGCGTTTCTGGAATGGAGAGCGAAGCATGAAACAGTTCAAGAAAGCCCTTATCACATCACTTTGCCTGAGCCTGCTGCTTTCCCCTGCCTTAGCTCAGCAAGGCGCGAAAAAAGGCGAGTGGCGAAATTACGGCGGCGACGGCGGCAGCACCAAATATTCGCCGCTCGATCAAATCAACAAAGACAACGTCAAGAATCTGGCCGTCGCCTGGTCGTGGGATTCGCCCGATCTGGCGTTGCAAAAAGAAAATCGGATGCTCGCGTCCTTCGCCCACGAAGCCACGCCGTTGATGGTGGGCGGCGTGCTTTACACGGCGACTTCGCTCAGTCAGGTGGCTGCCATCAACGCTGAAACGGGCAAGACCGTCTGGACTTACGATCCGCAAAGTTACAAAACCGGTCGCCCGACCAATCTGGGCTTTCTGCATCGCGGCGTGGCCTATTGGACGGACGGCAAACAGGAACGAATTCTGATCGGAACCGCCGATGCTTATTTGGTAGCGCTCGACGCCAAAACCGGCAAACCGATGGCGGACTTCGGCGAAAACGGCAAAGTGAATTTGACGAAGGCGATTCCGCTGGCGGCCAATGCACGGAATTACGCGGTGACATCGCCGCCGGTGATTTGCCGCGATGTGGTGATTGTCGGCTCTTCGATTTCCGACGGCCCGACGACAAAGGAAATGCCGCGCGGCGACGTGCAGGCCTTTGACGTGCGCACCGGCAAACCGCTTTGGATTTTTCATACCGTCGCGCAAAAAGGCGAGTTCGGCAACGAGACCTGGGAAAACGATTCCTGGCAATACACCGGCAACACCAATCCCTGGACGTTGATGAGCGCGGACGAGGAGCTGGGCTACTTTTACGTGCCCATCGGCACGCCGACCAACGATTGGTACGGCGGCCATCGCCTGGGCAACAACCTGTTTGCCGAAAGTCTGGTCTGCATAGAAGCCAAAACCGGCAAGCGCGTCTGGCATTTTCAAAGCGTGCATCACGGTTTGTGGGATTACGACCTGCCCGCCGCGCCGGTCTTGTGCGACCTCAAAGTGAATGGCCGCGCGATCAAAGCCGTCGCGCAAATTAGCAAATCCGGCTTTGCGTTCGTCTTCGACCGCAAGACCGGCAAACCCGTCTGGCCGATTGAAGAGCGCGCCGTTGCGCAATCCACCGTTCCCGGCGAACGCACTTCGCCGACGCAGCCCGTTCCGACCAAGCCCGCACCCTTCGAGCGGCAAGGCGCGACCGAAGACAATCTGGTGGACTTCACGCCGGAAATTCGCGCCGAAGCCAAACAGATTCTGGAAAAGTACGATCACGGCCCGCTGTTCACGCCGCCGACTGAAAAAGGCACGATCAATTTGCCCGGCTGGGCCGGCGGCGGAAATTGGTGGGGCGCGGCCTTCGATCCTGAAACTTCGATGTTCTACATCCCTTCGATCACCGCGCCGATTGTCGTCAAACTGGTCAAACCCGACCCGGCGCGCTCGAATTTCAACTACGTGCGCGGCGGCGGCGGTTTGGGCGCAACGGTCGAAGGCCCGCGCGGATTGCCGCTGTTCAAACCGCCTTACGGACGCATCACGGCCATCAACCTGAACACGGGCAATCATGCCTGGATGATTCCCTTCGGCGACGGACCGCGCCAAAAAATCAGTGAGCTTGTCGGCAAAGACGTGGGGCCGCTGGGTGCGGGTGGAGGCGGGCCGCTATTGACCAAAACGCTGCTCTTTGTCGGTCAAGGCGCTTCCGGGCGCGGCGGACGCGGCGGCGACGGCGCGAATGTGTTGCGCGCAATCGAGAAAACTTCCGGCAAAGTCCTGACCGAAATCGCGCTGCCGGCGCAGCCGATGGGCACGCCGATGACGTATCTGGCGGGCGGCAAACAGTTCATCGTCATTGCCACGAACGATGGCCGGTTGGTGGCGCTGGCATTGCCGCAAGCGTGAAGGCTTGCGGTAAAATCGCGCGGCAAAG
>CAZRXE010000854.1:0-2017 GCA_964603695.1 uncultured Heliomicrobium sp. | reverse complement strand
AAAAAGAAATGGCCGTGCGCGCGGCGTTGGGCGCGAGCCGCTGGCGCGTGTTGCGGCAATTGCTAACGGAAAGCTTACTGCTCGCGGCTTTTGGGGGAACGCTCGGCCTGCTGCTCGCGCATTGGACAATCAAGGCGCTTGCGGCGCTGAATCCCAAAGGCGTGCCGCGCCTGACCGAAATCAATCTTGATGCGCGTGTACTGTTGTTCACGGGCGCAGTCGTTTTGCTGACAAGCATTGTCTTCGGCTTCGCACCTGCGTGGCAGACAACGAAACTCGACCTCAGCCAGACCCTAAAAGAAGGTGGACGCACGGGCACGGGAACCGGTGGGGCGCGGTTGCGGCAAGGGCTGGTCGTGGCCGAAATCGCGCTGGCTTTTGTGTTATTGGCTGGCGCAGGGCTGTTGATTCACAGTTTCTCGCGCCTGATGCAGGTTGACCTCGGCTTCAATCCAAACAACGTTTTGAAGCTGAGCGTGAGTTTGCCGCCGACCCAATACAAAGACGACGCGCAAAAGACAGCCTTCATCGAACGCGCGCTCGAACGCCTCAGCGCCTTGCCCGGTGTCGAGGCCGCTGCTGTCGCGAATGTCACACCGTTGACAGGCTACGCAGCGAATCAATCATTCGAGATTGAAAACCGTCCGCCCGTACAACCCGGCGAGCAACCGAACGCCGAATACCGCGCGGTCAGCGCCGATTACTTTCGCGCGCTCGGCATGCAGTTGCGGCGCGGACGCGGCTTCACCGAACGCGATGTCAAGCTGGGTTACGGCGTCATCATCAACGAAGCTCTCGCCGCGCGGTACTGGCCGAACGATGACCCGCTGGGCAAACGTCTGCGCATTGGAAAAAACGATGAGCAATGGCGCGAGGTCATCGGCATCGTCGGCAACATCCGCGCTGTTGCGGTCGAAGACGCACCGCAACCCGAACTCTACGAACCGACACTACGCAATGGGGCGGGCTTTTACGACATCGTCGTGCGTTCGTCCGTCGCGCCCGAAAGCCTGACCTCGGCGGCGCGCGCGCAGTTCCGCGAACTGGATGCTAACCTGCCGCTGTTCACGATTCGCACGCTTTCCGAAACGGTGCAGATAAACCTGGCGCGGCAACGATTTGCGATGCAGTTGCTGGGCGCGTTCGCGGCGCTGGCATTGGTCTTGGCAAGTATCGGAATTTACGGCGTGCTGGCTTACCACGTCGCGCAACGCACGCGCGAAATCGGCCTACGAATGGCGCTCGGCGCACAGGCGCGCGACGTACTGCTGCAAATCCTGCGCGAAGCAATGCGTTGGGTGTTGGCAGGCGGCTTATGCGGCTTATTGCTGGCGCTGGCGCTGGCGCGCGTGCTGACGAATCTGCTGTTCGGCGTGACTGCGACCGATCCGCTGACATTCGTGGGTGTGGCGTTGTTGTTGGCGTTGGTGGCACTGGTTGCCTGTCTCATTCCGGCCCGACGAGCAGCGAAGGTTGATCCGATGATTGCGCTGCGGCAAGACTGAAAGGAACTCACCTTGCCGCAACCTGAAGCTAGCCGAAAAAGGGCGGCTCATGGGGTGTTTCCGACCGTTGATTGAAATTACCTCGCACTGATTCCATCAAGTGTGAAATGTTCACATTCGCTATCCGCAACGCTGGGAAAATACACGGGAGAAAAACACGGATGAAAAAACGCATTCCCCTTTTAATTACCGTCGTGATTCTTTCGCTTGCCGCTATTTTCGCTGTTACGGCGTGGCGGACAGGACGTTCGCGCGCCGCCGACGGCAGCACGAACTCACCGTTCATCCGCCTTCAGCGTGGCAAGCTCGCCGCGACGTTGCTCGTTTCCGGTGAACTTGCTCCTGTGCGCGCCTTGCGCATCAGCGTGCCGCGCTTCCGCGAACGTAACTCCGTTCCGATTCAGGCGATGGCGGCGGAAGGCACGCTCGTCAAACCCGGCGACGCCCTGCTGCAAATTGACAATGCGCCACTCATCGCCAGCCTCAACAGCGAGCAGATCAATCTGGACAAA
>CAZRXE010000853.1:0-10015 GCA_964603695.1 uncultured Heliomicrobium sp. | reverse complement strand
AACCACCAACCACCAACCACGGCTTTTAGACTTTTTCGTTGAGCGTCAGCTCGGAGAATTCTTCGTCGTCGTCTTTCAGCTTCTGCGCGTTGATGTGCGCGACACGCGTCATGGCCACCGGGCCGGTGCGCACAATATCGCGGATGCCAACAGGTTTCAGTAATTCGATGAATGCGCCGACTTTTTCAGCGTTGCCGGTCATTTCCAGGATGAAAGCATCCGTGGAAACATCCACCACTTTGGCGCGGAAGATTTCAACCAGGCTCAAAACTTCCTGCCGTTGTTCGCCCGCTTGCGCATTGACCGTCAGCATGACCATTTCGCGTTCGACGTGCGGCGCGACGGTCATGTCCGTGACTTCAATAATGCGCACCAGCTTGCGCGACTGCTGAATGATCTGTTCGATGACGTGATCGTTACCGTGCGTGGTGATCGTCATTCGCGAAACGCCGTCTTCCAGCGTCGGCGCGACGTTCAGCGTGTCTATCTGATAGCCGCGCGCGCTGAACAATCCCGCCACGCGCGTCAGCATTCCGTATTCGTTTTCGACCAAAAGTGAAATTGTATGTCGCATAGTTTTTGTTGAAAGCGTTAAGCCCAGTTGTCCAGGCGTAAATTGGCGATGGCGATGAAATCCTGCGTGTTGTTTGTGACCAGCGTAATGTCGTGAGCAAGCGCGGTTGCCGCAATCCGCAAATCCATGGCATCCGCGCGGCGATGAACCTGCCGCAACGAAAAGTAAATCCGCGCGGCATTCAGATCAAAATCCAGAAGCTGAATGGAACAAAAGAACTCCTGCATCTCACGTAGCCGTAGATAAGCAACAGCGAAATCTTCCGGTGTTTTGGCTTTGTGTATGACAGCCAACCTGCCCCGCAATTGCTCTTCATAGGTTGCCACCGACGCCGCAATCTCACCTTGAGGCAAGCTATCGTACCGGGCCACCACACTGCGGCGACCGTGCTGGTAATACGAAATATGGTCGGTGTCCAATAAGTATGAAGGCATCTTCAAAGTTGATCGGGATTGTTATTGAGTTCAGCGCGGTAAGCTTTCATCGCGGCCAGAAAGTCATCGAAAGTTTCGTCCTTCGCCCACATTCCCGCGAAGCTCTTTCGCTTTTCGGAACTTTGGCTTTTTGCCTGGCCGTTGACTTCGATTTGAACGATCTCGCTTCTAGCCAACAGGTTTTCAACTTCAGCTTTTGCCTTTTCAATGACTTCATCCCGCGTAGGAGCTTCAACTGCGGAGTCCGGCAATCCAAGCACAACTGCCGCAAAACCGCTTTCGGTTGGACTGATTAAAACCTCACGTAACATTTCAACCTCCTCTCCAACTAAAACTCATTCGGATTACTGCAAGATCATGTCCTTCAACGCCGCCCCCGCCGGGACAATCGGAAAAACATTCTCTTCGCGGGCAACTTTCATTTCAATCAGCACGGGGCCGGGCGTGTTCAGGGCTTTTTCCAGCGTGTGTGTGACTTCGCTCGACTTGGTCGCGCGGAAGGCGGCCACGCCGTAAGCTTCGGCCAGTTTGACGAAATCGGGTTGGACTTCGATGTTGCTGTGCGAATAGCGATGTTCGTAAAACTGTTCCTGCCATTGCCGCACCATGCCCAAAAAGCCGTTGTTGATAATCAGCACTTTGACCGGGATGTTGTACTGTTTGACGGTCGCCAGTTCGTTGAGCACCATCTGGAACCCGCCATCGCCAACTACGGCCACGCACAAATCATCCGGACGCGCCACCGAAGCGCCGACCGCCGCCGGGAAGCCGTAGCCCATTGCGCCCAGGCCACCGGAATTCAACCAGTTTTTCGGCGTATCAAAACCATAAAGCTGCGCCGTCCACATTTGATGCTGGCCCACGTCGGCGGAAACCACGGCCTGCCCCTTGGTAATGCGGTGCAGTTCGTGAATGACGTATTGCGGTTTGATGATGTCGCCTTCTTCCTTGAACCAGAAGGGATGCTGTTTTTTCCAGGAAGCGATTTGATCGTGCCAGGCATCGCGCGGCGTCACTTTCGCGCCATTTGCCAATTGTTCGTCCAGTTCTTTGAGCATTTGCTGGCCGACGGTTTTGGCATCGCCAACCACCGGGTAATCGGCGCGCACGTTCTTGCTGATGCAGGAAGGATCAATGTCTACGTGAATGAACTTCGCGCCTTTGGCGAATTCGCTGAGCTTGCCGGTGACGCGGTCGTCAAAACGCGCGCCAATGGAAATCAGCAGATCGCAGTTATTGACAGCCATGTTTGTCCAATAACCGCCGTGCATGCCGAGCATTCCCAGGCTGAGCGGGTGCGACGCCGGGAACGCTCCCAGGCCCATCAACGTGCAAGTCGTCGGCAGGTTCAGTTTTTCAGCCAATTGGCGGACTTCCTCATAAGCGCCTGCCGCGTGCGCGCCGCCGCCGACATACAACACAGGGCGTTCTGCCTCGATCATCGCCTTGACGGCTTTGCGAACAGCTTTCGGATCGCCGTAAATCTGCGGCTTGTAGCTGCGCACTTCGATGGTTTCGGGATAGCTGAACTCAATTTCCTGCGCGGTCATGTCCTTCGGCAAATCTACCAGCACGGGGCCGGGCCTACCGGTCGAAGCAACGTGAAAGGCTTCCTTGATTGTTGGTGCCAGGTCTTCGACTTTTTTGACCAGATAATTGTGCTTGGTGCAGGAGCGCGTAATGCCCGTCAAATCGGCTTCCTGAAAAGCATCGTTGCCGATCAAGTGCGTCGGAACCTGCCCGGTGAAAACCACCAGCGGCAGCGAATCCATGAACGCATTGGCAATGCCAGTGACGGCATTTGTGCCGCCGGGGCCAGAAGTGACCAGCGCCACGCCGGTTTTGCCTGTTGCTTGCGCATAGCCGGCAGCGCCGAACAACGCTGCCTGTTCGTGCCGCACCAGGTAGTGCGTAATGCCAAGCTCCTCGCTGGTTTTGACGATTTCGTCGTAAATGTGCAGGACAGCGCCTCCGGGATAACCGAAGATGTGTTTGGTTCCTTCGCACCGCAGTGCTTCGAGCAGAATACGTGCGCCACGCATTTTCATAAGTTCACCTCAGAATGATGTCTACTTTGTGCCGACGACGATCATCGTCGGATAGTGGAAATGGATCGCGTCGCCGCGTTTGTGAACACCCATTCCCACGGTGTCAGTGGTTAAGTTGTCCAGATAAATTTGCCGGATTTTTTCTTCGTCTCCGGGATTTGGAAACATCGCGGCCAATTGTTTTTCAACTTCAAACTCCAGCTTGTAAGAAGCCGTTTGGATGTTTTTCAAACCGGAGGCATTGATGATTGCCAGCAGCTCTTCCGCCGGCAACGCCCGCGCGTGCGACGGGTCTTTCAGCTTTTCCAGTTGGTTATAAGCGTCGGCCTTGTCCGCATCGGGAACCGAATCCCAAACCGTCACGCGCCCGCCCGGACGGCAAACGCGAATCATTTCGGCCAGCACCGCCGCCGGATTCAAAAAGTGATGAAAGGAAAACCGCGTCAACACCAGCGAAAACGATTTGTCCGCAAACGGCAGCGAATAAACATCGCCAAGCTGCCAGTCCAGGTTGGTCAAGCCCAGTTCGGCCTGCCTTGCTTTCGCGCGTTCAAGCATCGCCGGCGTCAGGTCAATGCCAGTGACGTGCGCCGCCGTCGCCGCCACTGCGCAAGCCGTCAAGCCCGGCCCGCAAGCCACGTCCAGCACGATGTCAGGCGGCGTGACTTCGCACATTTCCAACATCAACTTGAAGATCGCATCGCTGGACATCGCCGTCTTTTGCGAAAACGGAACAGCCTGTTTCGTGAACTGCTCCACGATGGATTGGTTGTGCGTTTGCGGTGTCATTTGAATCGAAAAAGCGAAAAACCCCGGCGAGTTTGTCGGCTCGCCGGGGTTTGGAATCGTTCAACCTTCTTTTGACTTACTCAGGTTGTCCAATCGGCGAGCCGCGATTGAGCAATCGCTACTACGATTACAAGGCTAATTACGATACCGTTAAGAAGCAGCCCGCCAATTCGCACATCCGCCGACTGACCGAAAGACAGTGTGCCGAGTATGAATTGGAAACGACGATTGGACATAAACGTGAAGAAAGAATTGCCGCTTTGAATAAAGCGCGCGCAGTATAGGCCATCGTCATCAGGTCTGCCACTTAATAGTTTTTATCGGCGAATAAGTCGGCTTTATGCAGTGGCCGGACGCCGCATCAGTTGCTTTCGACGTACTGACGAATCAGCCCGCCCATTTCGGTCGTCGTCACGCGGTTCGGCTGACCTTTCAAATCAGGCGTGCCATAGCCTGCCTTGAGCGTCGCGGTGATTGCGTCATCCAGCAACTGAGCTTCTTTTTCCAGCTTGCAGGAATAACGCAACAGCATCGCCGCCGAAGCGATTGTGCCAATCGGATTGGCAATGCCTTTGCCCGCAATGTCCGGCGCGGAACCGTGAATCGGCTCGTACAAGCCGACCTTGCCGCCGATGCTGGCCGACGGCAGCAAGCCGATGCTGCCGGTCAACACTGACGCTTCATCGCTCAAAATGTCGCCGAACAGATTTTCCGTCACGATCACGTCGTAATCGGTCGGGCGCATCACCAGTTGCATCGCGCAGGCGTCCACGTAACCGTGATGCAATTCCACATCGGGATATTCCGCCGCCAAACGCACAACGGTTTTGCGCCACAGTTGCGAGCTTTCCAGCACGTTGGCTTTGTCAATCGAATGCAGCTTTTTGCGACGCAACCGCGCCGCTTCAAATGCCACGCGCGCCACGCGCTCCACTTCCGACACGGTGTAGGCCATCGTATTCAAACCGCGCTCATCCGTCAGTTCGCGCGGCTGGCCAAAATATGCTCCGCCCATCAATTCGCGGACAATCAACAAATCCGTTCCGCGCACGATGTCGGCTTTCAGCGGCGAAGCGTCAATCAAGGTTTCGTGCAAAAACGCCGGACGCAGATTCGCAAACACGCCCAAGCCTGCACGCAACGCCAGCAAGCCCGTTTCCGGTTTCAGCTTCGGCGGATTGTTGTCGTATTGCGGCCCGCCGACCGCGCCCAGCAACACCGCGTCCGAAGCCAGCGCCGCCGTCAGCGTTTCGTCCGGCAGCGGCACGCCGACTTTGTCCAGCGCGATGCCGCCCATCAAATGCTCTTCAAAGGCGAATTCGTGGCCGAATTTTTTGCCGATGGTTTCAAGACAAGCGACCGCTTCGCGCGTTACGTCAACGCCGATGCCGTCGCCGGGAAGGACCGTAATGTTGTAATTCATCTTTGCAATTTCGATTTTGGCCAAGCCGGATCAGGCTCGCATCATTTTTTCTGAGCGCCTCTGGAAACCAGAAGAAAAGACGAGACAAACGTAAGCCCAATTCCAACCCACGTGTAAGTTCCACCTTTTCCTCCTGTTGCGCTGATTCTCAGGCCGATGCCGGCAATAACAAGTCCGATCACGCCCAAAATCACGCGCAACACCAGCAACTTTTTGTCATTCATCTTTGTGCTCCCATCAGATAGCCTTACGCGGCTTTGGCAGCCTTCTTTTGAATGTGCGGCAGCAAACCGCCGTCTTCGATCAATTCGCGCGCGAAATCGCTGATCGGGACAAAGGTCGCTTCCTGGCCGTTGGACAAGTTGCGCAGCTTTCCGGCCAGCAAATCGAGTTCCAATTCGTCACCGCCCTTCACGATACCCAACGCCTCCGGGCATTCAATCGCCAGAAAGCCGTTGTTGATCGCATTGCGGAAAAAGATGCGCGAATAGCTGGCCGCGATGACGACTTTGATACCTGCCCCGCGTAGCGCCCAAACGGCGTGTTCGCGCGACGAGCCGCAGCCGAAGTTGTCGCCCGCGATGATGAAATCGCCGGCTTTGACCCGTTTGACGAAATCCACGTCAATGTCTTCCATCGCGTACTTGGCCAGTTCCGCTTCTTCGTGAACGTTCAGGTAACGCGCCGGAATGATTTCGTCCGTGTTGATGTGCGCACGTTCGTACACGTGCGCGAAGCCTTTTAAATTGGTTGGTAGTTCTGCCATCTCATCCTCTCAGTTACGCAGCCGCAGCCGCCGTCTTTTTCAAAAATTCGCGTGGATCGGTAATTGTGCCGGTAATGGCGGTCGCCGCAGCCGTCGCGGGCGAAGCCAGATAGACCTTCGATTTCGGCGATCCCATCCGGCCCACGAAGTTGCGGTTGGTGGTGGACAAACAAGTCTCTTCCGCGCCGAGTACGCCCATGTGTCCGCCCAGGCAAGCGCCGCAAGTCGCAGTCGAAACCACGCAACCAGCGTCGGCGAAGATTTCCAGCAAGCCTTCTTTCATCGCGGTCTTCCAGACTTCGGTCGTTGCGGGAACGACGATGGCGCGCGTGCCGTTGGCGACTTTGTGGCCTTTGAAGATTTGCGCGGCGATGCGCAGGTCTTCGATGCGACCGTTGGTGCAGGAGCCGATGTAAACCTGATCCATCTTCGTGCGTTCGATTTCGCCGATGAAGCGTCCGTTCGACGGCAGGTCGGGCAGCGCGACAATCGGTTCAAGCTCGTTCAGGTTAATGGTGAAACGTTCGGAGTAGCTGGCGTCTTCGTCGGAGTTGTAGATCGTGTAGGCTTCGCTGGTGCGCGCCTTGACGTAATCTTCGGCGATGCTGTCGGCGGGCATGATGCCGCTCTTGCCGCCGGCTTCGATGGCCATATTGGTAATGGTGAAGCGGGCTTCCATTGTCAGCGATTTCAGGCCGCTGCCGCGATATTCCATCGCCTTGTAGCGCGCGCCGTCCACGCCGATCTTCGAGATGATGTAAAGGATGATGTCTTTGGAATAGACGCCGAAGGGCAAATCGCCGTTCAGTTCAAAAAGCATGCTTTCCGGCACTTTGAACCACAGTTCGCCTGTGGCAAGCGCGGCAGCCAAATCGGTCGAACCGACGCCGCTGGAAAACGTGCCGAGCGCGCCCATCGTTGTCGTGTGCGAATCGCCGCAAACGATGGTTTGGCCGGGCAGCACATGGCCTTGTTCGGGCGCGATGGCGTGGCAGATGCCGTGATTGCCGATTTCGTAATAGCGTTCGATGCCCTGCTCAATGCGCCATTCGCGGAGTTGTTTGGAAAGCTCCGCCGACTTGATGTCCTTGTTCGGCACGAAGTGATCCGGCGTGACCAGAATCTTCGACGGATCGAAGACCTTGTTGATGCCAAGCTTGCGCAGCATGGCAACGGCGGGCGGCGTGGTCACATCGTGCGCGACGATCAAATCAAGCTTGGCATTGACGATTTCGCCGGGCACAACGGAATCGCGTCCGCTGTGCGCCGCCAGAATCTTTTCGGTAATTGTCATTCCCATAATCGAAATTCCTTTTTGTAACTCCGCCGTTCCGGGCGGCATTGGTGTTTAGGGATGTTCAGGGATGTTCAGGCTGCCGGCTTCACAACTGGCCGCAGTCCGCGATCTCCACTTTTTTCGAGGTTCTGCCGCTTTGCGAGCCGTAGCTTTCGATGGTTTTTACCACATCCAGACCTTCGGTCACGCGGCCAAAAACAACGTGCTTGCCGTCCAGCCACGGACACGGAATCGTCGTGATAAAAAACTGCGATCCGTTCGTATTCGGCCCTGCGTTGGCCATCGAAAGCAAGCCTGGGCCTTCGTGTCTGAGTTTGAAGTTCTCGTCCGGGAATTTGCCGCCGTAAATGGATTTGCCGCCCGTGCCGTTGAAGTTGGTGAAGTCTCCGCCCTGAAGCATGAATTGCGGGATGACGCGATGAAAAATGCTGCCTTTGTAACCAAAACCCTGTTCGCCCGTGCAAAGCGCGCGAAAGTTTTCGGCGGTCTTCGGAACAACGTCTTCAAACAACTCCATCACGATGCGGCCAACAGGATTGCCGTCGGCGGTGATGTCAAAATAAACCGATGGATTAGGCATGAAATCTCCTTACGTAAAAATCAGTTTTGAATGTGCTTTCTTCTTTCCTGCGAATACAGGGCTTTGTTGACCGCGTTCAAATACGCGCGCGCGCTGGCGTCCACAATGTCTGTGCTGGCAGCCTTGCCAGTGTACGAAGTGCTGTCGAATTCAACGTGAACGAAGACTTCGCCGACCGCATCCGCGCCTTGTGTGATCGAACGAACGGAATAATCCAGCAGGTTGCCGGACATACCGGTGATTTTGTCTATCGCCTGATAAACGGCGTTGACCGGCCCATCGCCGGAAGAAGTTTGGGTATCGCTTTCGTCAGTCTTGGTGTCGTTGACCGTCACCAGCGCCGTGGCCAGCGCCGAAGTCCCGGCGGTCGCCTGCACCGCGCGCAATTTGTAGCGTTCGGGAATTTGCGTGAAACCGTCTTGCAAAATGGCGACCAGGTCCTCTTCAAAGATTTCCTTTTTCTGGTCGGCCAGCTTGGTGAACATCTTATAGGCTTTGTCCAAATCGGCACGCGTCAGGTTGTGGCCCATTTCTTCATACTTTTTGCCCAGCGCGTGACGGCCTGAATGTTTGCCAAGCACAATGCTATTGGTTTTCACGCCAACGGATTCCGGCGTCATGATTTCGTAGGTGATGCGGTTTTTCAGCACGCCATGCTGGTGAATGCCGGCTTCGTGAGCAAAGGCGTTTTTGCCGACGATGGCTTTGTTCGGTTGAACTTGCACGCCGGTAATGTTCGACAGCGTTTGACTTGAACGGTAAAGCTCTTCGGTGACGATGTCGTTGGGGTAAGGCATCAAGTCTTTGCGCACGCGCAAGGCCATCACAATCTCTTCCAGCGAAGCATTGCCCGCGCGCTCGCCAATGCCGTTGATGGTGCACTCGATTTGTCGCGCACCGGCGGCCACGGCAGCCAGCGAATTGGCCACGCCCAGGCCCAGATCGTTGTGACAATGCACGCTGATGACGGCCTTATCAATGTTGCGGACGCGCTGTTTCAACGTGGTGATGATGTGATGGTATTCGCTGGGAATCGTGTAACCGACAGTGTCGGGAATGTTAACGACGGTTGCGCCCTCGTCAATCACGGCTTCAACCACCTGACACAAATAATCCAGGTCGGAGCGCGTGGCATCTTCGGCGGAAAACTCCACGTCCTGGGTGAAGCTCTTGGCCAGCCGCACTGCACTGCGCGACATTTCCAAAACTTCTTCGCGCGTCTTTTGCAGTTTGTATTGAAGGTGAATGTCGGAGGTGGCGATGAAGGTGTGAATCCGCGGGTGGGCGGCATCTGCCAATGCTTCCCAGGCGCGTTCGATGTCTGCCGCTGTGGTGCGGCAAAGACTGGCAATGATGGGACGGCGGCAGGTTTTGGCGACTTCGCGAATGGCCGCGAAATCGTCGTCCGAAGCAATCGCAAAACCGGCTTCGATCACGTCCACGCCCAGCGCATCAAGCTGGCGCGCCATTCGCAGTTTTTCTTCCAGATTCATACTGCAACCCGGCGACTGTTCGCCATCGCGCAAAGTGGTATCGAAAATCGCTACTCGTTCACTCATCCAGGACTCTCCTCCATTTAAAAATCGAAAACAAAAATTTAGTTGTTCGGAGCAAGGAAAAGGGCAGGAAAAGTATGGACTTCTGCCCAAAGGTTCGCGCATCATAGCAGCGCCCTGCGACCCCGTGAAGTTTATAATTTTTACGAGAACATAAAAATAGCTTATAAGCCTCGTTGCCCAAAGGAGGCACGTGAACAGAATCAAAAGATGGTGGACGACCGTGAGCGGCAAGCTGCTGACGAATGGAAACTCAGGCGAAGACATGACTGCGCGCGAATTGTGTCGGATGTTACAGCGATGTCCGGTGTGCGATGGCGAATTCGATGAACATCTTTATGCGCATTTCGCCGTGACGGTTTTTGCCGAAGGTCGCAACGGAAAGGTCAAACAGTTTCTGAGCGCGATGGAAGATCATCGCTGGCAGGAAGCACAGCAGTTCCAGGAATTCGATGCCAAGCGCGATGCGCTGGTCGCTTATGCCGTGCAGTGTAAATCGGGACGAATGGCGGCGCTCATTGAGCGCAGTCCTTTCGAGTCTTATGAAA
>CAZRXE010000852.1:0-2668 GCA_964603695.1 uncultured Heliomicrobium sp. | reverse complement strand
CCATTTGTGATATGAAATTTGAAATTGGCCATTGACCAATCAGTTCAGCCATTTATCGGCAATCAATGACAAATGAAAAATTCCAATTGGTCTATGGAAAATGAAACAGACTGTCATCCACTTTTCAGCACTTATGAAACTTGCCATTTTCCCCACCTATTTATCGCTTACGGGAACCTCGTCCTCATCCTTGCCGGATTTGTCCTTGTAAAGCTTGGCCACTTTCTTTTCGGCGCTGGTTTTCTCGATCTTGAAAACGGTTTGGCTGGTTCCGTCCCAAATGCGCGCCAGAAAGTATTGGTCGCCATAACGACGGAAGAGCAGTTTGGATTTGTGTTTGTCGGTCTGTTTGTCTTTGACGGCGACGAAGTTGATGGCTTTGCCGCCTTTTTCGCGACGCAACAGCATTGCGCCGGTTTCGCCTATGGATTCAATCGTGTAGTCACCTTTGGGAAATTTCTTTTTCCCGACCTGAAAATCAAACGGAATGTCCGCTTTGAGTTTGAATGAAAACACCGGAGCGGTTGCGGCAGCGGCACAACCGATGAGCAGTCCGAAAACGAGCGCAAGTGAAGTGATCGTTTTTTTCATAAGTCTCCTTGCAGGATGCTCGCGCCCGCCGGCAGGCAGGCGCGAAAGATTAAGCGGGGGACGGTAATGGTTTGCACGCGGGAAGTATGTGGAAGTTGCCGCCAATTGCAACGCGGAATCAGCCCCGTAGCGACTGAGCGTCAGGCAGAAGTTTCGATTTTGCCAGCGCCGTGTAGCGTGCGCCCGCCGGATGCAATTCGCTTTTTATCAGCACGATTTCGCTGACTTCAAATGCCAGTTCCGGCAAAGACTGAATTTCCGCCAGCGCAGCCACTTGCCGCGCGTTACGCGGCGTTTTTACGCGGCCAATGGTCAGATGTGGCTTGAAGGGTTTGTCTTCCGGCGGAAAGCCGCGAGCGACTAATACTTTTTCCAATTGCGCTTGCAGCTTCGCGGCGGTTTCGATTTCTCCGGCCACGCCCGCCCACAGCACGCGCGGTTGGCGAAAGTTCGGAAACACGCCCGCGCCGCTCAGTCGCAACGTGAAGCTCGAAACCGTGGCTGCCGCCTCATCGCAAACGCGGCTGACTTCGCCGAGGCGCGCTTCTTCAACTTCGCCCAAAAAGCGCAGCGTCAGATGCATGTTTTCCGGCTTCGTCCAACCGACATCAGCAGCCGCGCGGCGCAATTCGGTTTGGAGCGAGGCCAAAGCGGTTTTGACTGACGGTGGAATCTCAATAGCGATAAATATTCGCATTCGTGAACCCCAGTCGATGAACAGTACCAATTGCAATCATTCGATTGCTTGCGTCGGGATTGTAATTGCCTCTTGGTGTATTTGCCGAAAGCACTTCTTTAAGCGTCGTACTCAGCGGCGACGGATTGAAGCAGCTTAAATGCTTCTGAAGCCGGCGCAAAGCTGGAATGCTGATTGCTCAGTCAATTCTGCGTTTCGGAGACGGTCAGCAGCATTCACCGTATCGCCGAAGCCCTCTCGCGTTATGAAAATCTGGCCTGGAAAACCTTATCCGCTCGGCGCTACCTGGGATGGCGCGGGCGTCAACTTCGCACTGTTTTCTGAAAATGCGAAGGCGGTTGAACTTTGTTTGTTCGATAGCCAAGGAACGCAGACAAACGTCATTCGCCTGAAAGAGCAAACCAATCACGTCTGGCATTGTTATTTGCCGGAATTGCGACCCGGACAGCTTTACGGCTATCGCGTTCACGGCCCGCATCAACCCGAAGCCGGGCATCGGTTCAATCCGGCCAAGCTGTTGCTCGATCCTTATGCCAAGGCGATCAACGGCGATTTGAAATGGGATGACGCGCTGTTTGGCTACGGCATCGGCAATGAAGCCGACGATTTGTCGCGTGACGAACGCGACAGCGCGCCTTTTCTGCCGAAGTGCGCCGTGGTGGACGACAGCTTCGAGTGGGATAACGACCGGCTGTTGAGAACGCCGTGGGAGCGGACGTTGATCTATGAGCTTCACGTCAAAGGTTTCACCGAGCGACATCCTGAAGTCCCTGAACATCTGCGCGGGACTTACGCGGGCTTGGCGCATCCGGCGGTGATCGAGTATTTGCAAATGCTCGGCATTACCGCCGTCGAATTGCTGCCGGTGCATCAATTCATTCACGACCGACATTTGCTCGAACGCGGATTGCGGAATTACTGGGGCTATAACTCCATCGGTTATTTCGCGCCGCACAGCGAATATTCCAGCGGCGGTTGCGCCGGCGAGCAGGTGACGGAATTCAAGCAAATGGTCAAGGCGCTGCACGGCGCGGGCATCGAAGTCATACTGGATGTGGTTTACAACCACACCGGCGAAGGCAGCGAGATGGGCCCGACGCTCAGTTTTCGCGGTCTGGACAACCAATCGTATTACCGGCTGTCGCCAGAAGCTCCGCGTTATTACATGGACTTCACAGGCTGCGGCAACACGTTGAATCTGACGCATCCGAACGTGTTGCAATTGATGATGGACAGTTTGCGGTACTGGGTGGAACAGATGCACGTGGACGGCTTTCGCTTCGATCTGGCTTCGACGCTGGCGCGCAAACTGTTTGAAGTGGACAAGCTCAGCGCCTTTTTCGGCATCCTGCATCAAGACCCTGTGTTGTCGCAGGTGAA
>CAZRXE010000851.1:0-2668 GCA_964603695.1 uncultured Heliomicrobium sp. | reverse complement strand
CTGCTGGAAGCGCCGACCGCCGAAAGCCGCTACGTCAAAGAGCCGCACACATACTTTTCCGGCGCGGGCGGGTTGGTTTCGACAGCAGCGGATTACGTGCGCTTTCATCAGATGATGCTCAATGGCGGCGAACTGGACGGCGCGCGGATTCTGGGGCGCAAAACCGTTGAACTGATGACCGCCAACGCCATCGGCGATTTGCCCATCTGGCTGAGCGGGCCGGGCTATGGATTCGGGCTTGGCTACAGCGTGGTCAAAGATGTCGGACAGGCGGCGATTCCCGGTTCAGTCGGCCAATACGGTTGGGGCGGCGCGTTTTGCACTTACTTCTGGGTAGACCCGCAGGAAGAAATGATCGGAATCATGATGACGCAGGTCATTCCTTACACGCACATCAACATCCGCCAGGAATTTCAGGTGCTGGCCAATCAGGCGATTGTAGATGGCGCGAAACCGAAAGCAGCGGCGACGCACATTACGTCGCGGTAATGGTCTGAGGCTGCGACTGAAAAGGAGTGAAGTGGTGAACAGCGAACAAAAAGCCCTGAAAAAAGAGTATCAGCAAGGCCACACGCCGATGGGCGTGTTTCAGATTCGCAATCTGGTCAATGAAAGAGTCTTTGTCGGCGCGGCGTTGAATCTGCCGGGTATTTTCAACCGGCACAAATTCGAGTTGCAGATGGGCGGTCACAAAAACCTGGCGCTGCAAGCTGAATGGCAGGAGTTCGGCGCGGACAAATTCGCGTTCGAGATTCTGGACGAACTGACGCCGGTCAGCGATCCGCAACACGATTACCGCGAAGACCTAGCGTTTTTGGAAGAGCTGTGGCTTGAAAAGCTCGCGCCTTACGGCGAGCGTGGGTACAACGAACCGAAGAAAACCAAAGAACAACGGCTGCGCATGATTGCCGAAAACCGTTTGGCGGCGGCGCTGGCCGAAACCGAATAAGCCTGGGTACGCGATGCCTCCGGCTCGCGGACTTATGGCGAATGCCCTTTGTGGCCAGAAAGAAATCTTTATAGAAAGCTCGCACGCTGGAAGCGATGCGTAGCCAGGAAGACTATGAGCAACGTCATCATCACTTTGTTTTCCGCCGCCGGTTACGACCGCGCGGCGCAAGGCGTAGCCGGTGCGGGCCGCCGGTTGGCCGATCAATTGGGCGGCAAGCTGCACGCGGTCATTCTCGGCGCGCACGATCCGATGCTGAACCTGAAGCTGGCTGCGGTGGCCGACGCGGTGGTTTTCGCCGATCAAGCCGAATTGAAAGATTACCAGCCGGAAGTCTATTTGGCGGCGCTGACGGAAATCTGCAAACGGATTGCGCCGTCCGCTGTGCTGCTGAGCAACGATACGTACAGCCAGGAACTTGCGCCGCGATTGGCACACCGCCTGGGGGGCAGCGCGGTTGGCGACGGCATTGAACTTTCGGCGGAGGGCGGCGCGCTGCTTGTCAAACGCAGCGTTTACGGCGGCAAAGCCGTGGCCACGATTCAGTTGAAACGTTCGCCCTCCGTTGTCTGGCTGCGCGCGCGCGCATTCGATGTTCCCGGCGAAGCCTCCGGTTCAGTAGCGACGGTGATGCCCGCTTTAGTGAAAGTGCCTGCGGCAACGACGCGAGTCATTGAACGCAAATCCGAAACCGGCGGCGAAGCGCGATTGGAAGACGCTCGCGTGATTGTTTCCGGCGGGCGCGGACTGGGCGGGCCTGAAGCCTTTGCCGATTTGCAACAACTCGCGGCAATGCTCGGCGGGATGACGGCGGCTTCGCGTGCGGCTTGCGATTCGGGCTGGTGTCCGCCTTCGTGGCAAGTCGGGCAGACTGGCAAAAAAGTCGCGCCAGGATTGTATCTGGCCGTGGCCATTCGCGGCGCAAGCCAGCATCTGGCCGGCATGTCGGATTCCAAAATCGTCGCCGCGATCAACACTGATCCCGACGCGCCGATCTTCAAACATTGCAGCTTCGGCATCGTCGAGGATTACAAGAAAGTCGTTCCGCTGTTGAAAGAGAAGCTGGCCGCGCTGCAAAAGTAGGTTGTAGGCTTCAGGTCACAGGTTGTAGGGAGTCATTGCTGCGACCTCTTACCTATCACCTACTACCTACAGTCTGGTTATGATTCAAACCGCACCAACACGCGAAGTCCTCTGGAACATCAGCAACATCTGGCTGATGTATTTGCTGTTTGCCGTTTCGCTGGCGATTGCCGGTTACGGTTTTTACCGGCGAATGACCTCCTGGCGGCGAGGTTTGGCGGTGGATCGGTTTGATCGTCCGAAAGAACGTTTGCAACGCTTGCTGAAACACGCGCTCGGACAGCGGCGCACTGTTCGCGAAAAATACGCCGCCGTCTTTCACAGCTTCATTTACACGGGTTTTATTGTCCTGACGATTGCGACTTCGGTCGTCGCGGTGCATCACGATTTCGGATTGCCGCTGATGCAGGGCGCGTTTTACCTCTACTTCCAATCCTTCATCGTGGACGTTTTCGGCGCGCTGGTGTTGCTGGGCGTCAGCATTGCGTTGTGGCGGCGTTTGGCTTTGAGGCCGAAAAAACTGGTTTACACGGATGAGGCCGAATTGATTCTCGGCACGATCTTTTTGATTGCGCTGACGGGTTTTTTGCTGGAAGGCTGGCGCATTGCCGCAACAAATGATCCGTGGGGCGCGTG
>CAZRXE010000850.1:0-1671 GCA_964603695.1 uncultured Heliomicrobium sp. | reverse complement strand
CATCTGTTCGTGCGGATGATCGTGCGGCGTGGTGACAACGCCCGGCGCGAACGTCAATCGGCAAATCATCATCCGTTCACCAACCACCATCTGCCGTTTGACGCCCGCGCCAAGTTCTTCGCTTGGTACGTTCCGCCAATTCAAATGCTGCCCCTGAATGCTCACCGGATTCCCCTAGAAATAAATCTTAATTCCGAACTGGACGTAGCGCGGCAATTGCAACTCGCGCAGGTTGCCGAAGCCGGTTTGATAGGCTCGGCGCAGGCGATAGAGCTTGAAGCCTTCCACTGTCGAGAGATCAAACGAATTTGCGTCTTTGGTTGCGAAGCCCTGCGGCAGGCGGACGTTGGCGTAATAATCCAGCGGCAGCGCGCCGGTGGTTGCGGTGGTTCCAGTCGGGACTGGCAGCCGTGCGTTGACGATGTAGTTTTGAACTTTGGTGAAGAGCGCCGCGCCTTCAGCCGTTGTGCGCGCCGGACGACCGGAAGCGAAGGCCGCCCAGGCGTCGTAATCCGCAGTTGAAAGCACTGTTTCATCCGGCAAAGCCATAAAGTCGTTGGCGTTGGCTCCGGTGCCTGAGGCGATGCGGAAGATCGGGCTGTTGAGCGCGTTGTTCATATCCACGCGGAACTGTACGCGGCGTTTGCCGTCGCCGCCGAGCTTGAAGTCTTTCTGAAACGACACATCGAAGTACCGCTGGACGGGGCCGCGAATGTCGAGCGTGCGCGGTGCCGTGCCCAACTCACCTTTGGCCGGGCGCATGAACGCCGCCGGGTTGACGTAAGGCTCGCACAGCGTGCCGACCGCGCAATCGGGCGACCAGAGAGGATTTTTGAGCGGCACGCCTGAAACCAGATCGGGGCGAATGGTGTGCGTGATGCCCGAACTCAGCCGGTTGCCTTCGACAATAGTCGGGATGAAAGGATAGCCGCCCTGCAAACGGAACAGGCTGCTCACTGTCCAGCCGCCGAGCGTCGTGTCCACGACTCGGTTCGCGTTCGTCAACAGCTTGCGCCCGCGTCCGAACGGCAAGTCCCAAATGACCGTCGAACTGGCGGCGTGTTTTACGTCGAAGGTCGAAATGGCGCGGTCGGCGCTGCGCGGCGCGCCGAAAGTGATGTGGCCGCCGGAAGTCGTGCCTGTCGAAAGCGAGCGCGTTTCGGGGCTGGAATCCGAAGCTTCGTCAATGGATTTGCCGAAGGTGTAGTTGGCCGTGAAGGCCAGTCCGTTGCGCACGCGGCGGCGCACGTCAACATAGCCCGCGTGGCGTATGCTGTTGACCGAAGCGTCGTACAAGCCGAACAGATTGTTGAACCCGAAATATTTGCTGCCGACATTGCCGCGCTCGATGGTCAGCACAGTGCCGGTCAGCGAACGCCGCCCCAAGGGATCGGCAAAGGTCGTGTCCGAACTCAGATTGTTGGCTTCGAGCGACTCGACGAAATCCAGATTTCGCGGGTTCAGATTGACGCGCTGCGAATAGAGATGCGTTCCCTTGTTGCCGACGTAAGCAACTTCAATGACGGTGTTCTTAGCCAATTCCCACGACAGGCTCAGGTTCCAGTTCTGTGTGTAAGGCGTCGCATTCGTGCCGCCAAGCACGAAGCCAGGAATGCCCAGACTGTTGCCGTAAACCAGCCCGTCTTCGGGAATGGCCAGCACCTGTTCGGG